>SLAT01000055.1 GCA_007126715.1 Roseinatronobacter sp. | reverse complement strand
CTCTGCGCCGTCAGACAGGATCAGTTCCCATCGCCCCGGTCGGGTCATCTGGCCAGAGCCTGACCATGCGCCGCTGCTGTCTGTTCCTGTGTCCAGAATGATCGCCTCGCCGCCGACGGGGCGGAGCACGATTTGAGGGTCTTGCGCTTCGGAATGTTCGACCGTCAGATCGACGCGGTAGCCCCCATCTATCGCAACTGATGTGCGGATCTGGGGGGTCAGTTCAGTTGTATGCAAAAGCAGTGTCTGGTTCGCGCCGACAATGGGCAGCGGGTCACGGACGAAGAACGACACCGACGCCATCAGGATAATGAACCCCATCACAAGGCCAAGGATGGTGAGGGCGATAATGCGGGTGGTCATGGGGGGTCCCTTCTGTCGTCGCTTATCGGGGTAAGTGCCATGAAGGGGGGAGGGAGGCAAGGCGGGAAGGTGAGTCTTGGCCCCTCTCGAATGTAGTGAGCGCAGAGGGGGGCTTGGAGGGCTTTGAGGACGGTCGATGTTTGCGCGAAGTCGCGCAGCGTCGGGCCGCGGTGCGGCGATCCATGACTCAATCTGTAGTGTTTTATGCTGGCCAAATCCGCGAAAGATCAAAGCTATGCGCTGTTGGCAGCCCAATCGCCGTGCCGTGGGGGCGGCCCTTTGAGTCGCGGCGACCTTCGGCCTTTGCTCCGCGCAGCTAAGAGAACGTGAAAGGCTGTAAAGTCCGGTTTAACTGCCGTTGGCCCAGCGTCCCCCGCGCGGCTGCGTTTTCTTGGCCGTTCACGAACAGAAAAACCCCGGCACAAAGGCCGGGGTGTTCCGTGTAAGTCTGTGGGGTTAGCGTCATGCCGCCTTGGCAAGATTGCGCAGCACATAGTGCAGCACGCCGCCATGTTCGACATATTCCTTCTCGATGCCTGTATCTATGCGGCATTTGAGCATGATGGTTTTCTCGCTCCCATCGGCATAGGTGATGGTGCAGGGCACCTCTGAGAGCGGTTTCAGGTCGCCTTCAAGCCCGATGATCGAGATCACTTCATCGCCGGTCAGGCCAAGCGATTTGCGGGTGTCGCCGCCTGTGAACTCGAACGGGATAACCCCCATGCCCACAAGGTTGGAGCGGTGAATACGCTCGAACGATTCGGCGATCACGGCCGTGACGCCCAGAAGCGAGGTGCCCTTTGCCGCCCAGTCGCGTGACGAGCCTGCGCCATATTCGATGCCGCCAAAGATCACCAATGGTGTGCCGTCATTCTGATAGGCCATTGCTGCGTCAAAAATGGCGCTTTCTGTGCCATCGGGGCCTTTGGTATAGCCCCCTTCGACACCATCCAGCATCTCGTTGCGGATGCGGATATTGGCGAAGGTGCCGCGCATCATCACCTCATGGTTGCCGCGACGAGAGCCATAGCTGTTGAACTCGCGCACGGGAACCTGACGCTCTTCCAGATACTTGCCTGCGGGGGTGGACTGCTTGAAGCTGCCAGCCGGGCTGATGTGGTCGGTGGTAATCATGTCGCCCAGAATGGCCAGCACGCGTGCGCCCTTGATATCCGAGATGGTGCCCGCTTCTTTCGGCATGTCGCGGAAATAGGGCGGGTTCTGGATATAGGTGGAGCTGGAAGGCCAGTCATAGGTTTCGGAATCGGTCGTCTCGACGCCCTGCCACTTTTCGTCGCCTTTGAAGACATCGGCATATTTGGACTGGAACGCTTCGCGCGTGACAGTCTGTTGCACCAGATCGGCGACTTCTTTTTGCGTGGGCCAGAGGTCTTTCAGGTAGACGTCCTTGCCTTCGGGTGTCTGTGCGATCGGGTCTTTGGTGATGTCGATATTCATGTCACCAGCCAGCGCATAGGCCACAACCAGCGGCGGGCTTGCCAGATAGTTGGCGCGCACATCGGGGCTGATGCGCCCCTCGAAGTTGCGGTTGCCCGACAGGACCGAGGTTGCAATCAGGTCATTGTCGTTGATCGCCTTGGAGATTTCGTCCTGAAGCGGGCCGGAATTGCCGATACAGGTGGTGCAGCCATAGCCCACAAGGTTAAAGCCGATTGCGTCCAGATCCTCTTGCAGATTGGCCGCTTCGAGATAGGCGGACACAACCTGGCTGCCGGGCGCGAGCGAGGTTTTCACCCAAGGCTTGCGGGTCAGGCCAAGCGCGCGGGCCTTGCGTGCGACTAGACCGGCCCCGATCATGACATAGGGGTTGGAGGTGTTGGTGCATGAGGTGATGGACGCAATCACCACCGAGCCGTCGCGCAAGGTGTAGTCTTCGCCAGCAACGGTTGCGGTTTTGCGCGGGTCGGCGGGGGCTGCGGCAGCCGGGCCTTCGTCAGACATTTCGGCGGCTTCGTCATCGGCGGCGATCCCGCGATATTCCGAAACGACATCTAGGAATTTCACCGCCGCCTGATCCAGTGGCGTGTGGTCCTGCGGGCGCTTGGGGCCGGAAATTGCAGGCACGACGGTGCTCATGTCCAGTTCCAGCGTGCTGGTATAGACGGGCGCGTAATCCGCCCCGCGCCAGAAGCCGTTTTCTTTCGCATAGGCTTCGACCAGCGCGATGCGGTCTTCGTCCCGGCCGGTCTGTTCCAGATAGCGTAGGGTTTCCTGATCGATCGGGAAGAAGCCACAGGTTGCGCCATATTCGGGGGCCATATTGGCGATGGTCGCACGGTCCGCCAGTGGCAGGTGGTCCAGCCCGTCGCCGTAGAATTCGACGAATTTGCCGACCACGCCATGCGCGCGCAGCATTTGCACGACTTTCAGCACAAGGTCGGTCGCGGTGGTGCCCTCTGTCATTGCGCCGGTCAGTTTGAAGCCGACCACTTCGGGGATCAGCATGGATACAGGCTGGCCCAGCATCGCGGCCTCTGCCTCGATCCCGCCAACACCCCAACCCAGCACGGCCAGTCCGTTGACCATTGTGGTGTGGCTGTCGGTACCCACCAGCGTGTCGGGATAGGCCACGGTTTCACCATTCTGGTCTTCATCAGTCCAGACGGTTTGTGCCAGATATTCGAGGTTTACCTGATGGCAGATGCCGGTGCCCGGTGGCACAACGCGGAAGTTGTTGAACGCGCCCTGACCCCATTTGAGGAAGGTGTAGCGTTCCATATTGCGTTCATATTCGCGGTCCACATTCATCTGGAATGCGCGCGGATTGCCGAATTCGTCGATCATCACAGAATGGTCGATGACCAGATCGACAGGGTTCAGCGGGTTGATCTTCTGCGCGTCGCCGCCCAGTGCCTTGATACCGTCGCGCATGGCGGCAAGGTCGACCACGGCAGGAACGCCGGTGAAATCCTGCATCAGCACGCGGGCAGGGCGATAGGCAATCTCGCGCGGGTTCTTGCCGCCATTCGCGGCCCAGTCGGAAAATGCCTTTATGTCGTCAAGCGTGACTGTTTTGCCATCTTCAAAGCGCAGCATGTTTTCCAACACGACCTTGAGCGCGGCGGGCAGCTTCGAGAATGTGCCAAGGCCCGCAGCTTCTGCGGCCGGAATAGAGTAATAGGCGACCGATCTGCCGCCTGCGCTAAGGGTCTTGCGCGTGCCTGCGCTGTCTTTTCCGACGAATATGGTCATGGGGCTTTGGCCTCCCTTGAGGTTGAAAAGGGCTATTTGCTGCCCTGCCATACCCTTATCCGGCAAGGCCAATCAAGTAAAATCCGGCATTTTGTATACCGTTGTGCACAAAAAAAATATCAATCGAGCGAAACCGGGCCGGTGTGGCGTTCTTGCCGCGTTTGGCGCTTCTCGCAAAACCTTGATTGGCCCCGCCAGCACCACATGGTTAGATCAGCGCCACGGGATCAAACAAGGTGTGCACATGCGACTGGCCAATCGCTTCGGAATTATTCTATCTGCGATATTTGGTCTTGTAACCCCTGCTTTTGCGCAGCAAGGGCCTGTCCTGGTTGAATTGTTCACCTCTCAGGGTTGCGCGGCATGTCCCCCCGCTGACAAGCTGCTAGACCAGCTGGCCGACCGCGACGATGTGATCGCGCTGGCGCTGCATGTGGATTACTGGGACTATATCGGCTGGACCGACAGTTTCGGGCAGGCCCGTTTCAGCAAGCGCCAGAAGGATTACGCCCGCTCGAAGGGGCGTGCATCGGTCTATACGCCGCAGATGATTATCGGTGGCATTGACGAGGTGAAGGGCTCTGCGCAGGCGCAGGTCATGGGAACCCTTGCCACGCATCTTTCGGTGCTGGTCTCTGGCAGTGATGTGCGGCTGACATTGACGGGACAGCCGGGCAGCGAGGTCAGCATAGAGGCTTTTGCCGATGAAGGGCTTGCCTATGCTGCCGATGTGCAACTGGTGCGCTACCGGGATTCGGAGACAGTCGATATCATGGGCGGCGAGAATAGCGGCAAATCCGTTGTATATCGCAACATCGTGACATCTTGGGAAGTGATTGCAACCTGGGACGGTGTGAGCCCGTTTCGCCAGACGGTTCAGGTCGCGGGGGATGATCCTGTCGTCATCGTGATTCAGGAACAGGGGCAGGGGCCGGTTCTGGCCGCCGCCCGCCGCCGATAGGGGTTAGCGCCTGCCAAAAGGCACCGCTGCGCCAGACGCTTTGCGTGACAACACTCTGCAATGTGGGACTTTCTCGGACATAGCTGCACTGGGCACCAAGCCGCGCAGCGTCGGGCCGCGGTGCGGCGATCCGAGAGTCAATCTGTAGCATTTTATGCTGGCCAAATCCGCGCAAGATCAGATCTTTGCACTGCTGGCAGCCCAATCGCCGTGCCGTGGGGGCGGCCCGGCGATGCGCGGCGGCCTTCGGCCTTGATTCCGCGCTTGGTGCGTTAGTCCACCGGCCGCAAAGCCTGCCAAGCAGACATTGGGTCCCTTGTGTCAGGTGGCGAATACCAAGGGCTGTCGGGTGAAGGTTCGAGAATACAGGCTGGACGCCGAAACAACGGAAACCGAACCAGCGCGGCGGGTGTGTCGTGTCATTAAATTGCCCTAAATTGGTCCTATAACGGCTAAGAACTTTGAACATTTTTATATTCTGCTTTGCGCCGCGACAGTATTTCAGCGCGCGCTTGTGTTGCAAGGAACCCGATGCGATGACCCCCGATCCCCAATCAATGATGGATCAGGCCAGCCCGGCATTCAAGCCGCTGACGATGACCAGCCTGCGCCGATATGTCTTTTTTGCGCTTGCCGCGTTTATCCTGCTGGGGCCTGCCCCCGGGCAGCTTTTCGACAAGCGCTCCCCCTGGCTGCGCGAATGGGTCATGTATTCGGGGGTGGGCGTCGGGCTGCCCAAGGGGGTTTTTACTGTGCAGGACGCATCCGGGCCTGTCGCGGACTACACTCCGCTGCAAGCTGCGGGTCTGGAAAGGTATCCGCTGATCGTACACTATTTCTTCGACAAGCGAATTTTCGAAGATGCGGACCTGACGCGCTATGCCGCCGATTTGTGTGAGGGCCTGTTGCCGGGACAGCACCTGTCCTTTGACGGGGTGGTGGGAACGCGCAAGGGTTGGGTTCCCATGCCCGTGACCAACCTCTGTGCGCAGACGGAGGATGCACCATGAGAAACGGCCAAGTGCGCAATATAGTGCACGCCATCACGCAATGGGGGCCGGAGGCCATCGGATCGACGCGCGCCGCAGGGCTGATGCGGATGGGTCTTGGCGCTATAGCGCTGATCCGCTTTGGCAAAGAATTGGCACCCTATGCCATAAATGGCCTGATCGGATTGTCGCTGACGGTGCTTTTCTTCAGCTTTGCATTCACTACGATCCTCGGAATTCGTGCGCGACTGTCGGTGGCGGGGCTGGGTGCCATGATTATGCTGTTCTACGCCTTTGGGCTGAATGGTATTGGCCTTGTGACTTGGGCACATCATCATGTCTACCTGTTGGGCATGGCCTGTCTGCTGCTCTCGCTTAGTGATTGTGGCAAGTCCTTCTCGGTGGACCGTCTGCGCGCTATGGCAACCGAGGATCGCGCCAGACCACCGGCTGAATTCGGCTCGCTTTTGGGGCAGCGTCTGATCGCGCTGCAGCTTTCCGCGCTGTATTTCTGGACGGCTGTGGACAAGAGCGACTGGGCCTTTGTTTCCGGCCAGCGCCTTGAACAGACCATGACATGGGTGCATTCCGGCAGGGCGCTGGAATTCGTCCTGCACTGGCCTGCGCTTCTGGCGCTGGCCTCGATTATCGTGCTGGTGGTGGAATACTGGCTGGCGGTGGCTATCCTGATGGCAAGGTGGCGGCAGGCCGCAATCCTTGTTGGACTTACCATGCATATCAGTTTCTACCTGCTGTTGCCGGTCAACACCTATTCGATCACGGTCATCGTGCTTTATCTTGCTCTGTTGGACCCGGCAGCCGTGCATCGCTTCATCGACTGCATGCTGGGCTATCCTGAGGTCGCCCGATGACACCGCTGCGAATTATATATGATGGCGAATGCCCGTTCTGCGCCAGCTATGTCAGACTGCTGCGGCTGCGCGAAAGCCATGCGGTGCGCCTGATTGATGCACGGATCGACCCCGAGACGGCGCGCGGCTATGGGTTGGACCTGAATGAAGGCATGATCGTGGATCTAGATGGCGAGGTGTATCACGGCGCGCGTGCCGTCGCGTTACTGTCACGCCTGTCGCGCGGGCCGGGGTTGTTGCGTTCTGACCGGGTGGCCGAGCGGGTCTACCCGTGGATGCGGCGCGGCAGGGCGCTGGTGCTTACCCTTTTGGGGCGCAAACCGCTGTGAGGTGAAAGCGACCGGGCAGGCGCGGGCCATCGCGTGGCGTGTCTCACGCGCAAAACACAAGGATTTTTCGCACTGCGGTCGTGAAATCTGGCAATGAGATGTTAGATAGCTTGAAAGAACTTCAGACGGGGCGGGCGCGATTGATGTCGGTGGCACTTATCGTAAATGGAACAGACAGGCAAAGCAGCCTGGACCCGGAAACACCGCTTTTATGGGTGTTGCGGGATGAATTTGGCCTGACAGGCACGAAATTCGGTTGTGGCGTGGCCGCATGTGGGGCCTGCACTGTGCATATCGACGGCGAGGCTGTGCGCGCCTGCCAGATTGCTTTGGGCGATGTCTGGGGGGCAGTGACCACTATCGAAGGGCTGTCGCAAGGCGATACGCTTGCGCCTTTGCAAGAGGCATGGGTTCGCCATCAGGTCGCGCAATGCGGATTTTGCCAGTCCGGGCAGATCATGCAGGCCGCTGAATTGCTGGCGCAGACGCCAGAGCCGAGCGATGAAGAGATTGACGCCGCGATGGCAGGCAATCTGTGCCGTTGCGGGACATATTCAGCGATTCGTGCGGCCATACATGACGCCGCGCGCGCCCTGAACGGGGGAAGCGCGGGATGAGCAGGCTTGGCAAGATCACGCGCCGCACGCTTCTGGTGGGGGCGGTGGCAGTGGCTGGGGGTGCGGCTTTTGGTGTCTATCAAATCCGCAAGCCGGTCACGAACCCGTTGCGCCCCGAAGATGGCGCCAGTCTGAACCCCTATGTCATTATTGACCAGCAGGGCATCAGCATCATCGCGCCGCGTGCCGAAATGGGGCAGGGGGTGCATACCACCCTTGCCGCGCTTGTGGCCGAGGAACTGGATGCCGAATGGGAAAGCGTGCGTGTGCTGCATGGCCCTCCTGCGGCGGCCTATTTCAACGCAGCCCTTGCGCATGGGGCGCTGCCTGTGCCGGATTATGACCTTGGGCCGTGGCAGCGGCGTGTGACCGAAGGCTTGGGTGCTGCAAGTAAATTGCTGGGCTTGCAGGTCACGGGCGGGTCCACCTCGACCGTGGACGGGTTCGAGCGGATGCGCATGGCGGGCGCCTCGGCGCGAGAGGCGCTGAAGGCCGTGGCGGCGGAACGGCTGGGCGTGGATGTCGCCGATCTTCGCACCGAAGCGGGCCGCGTTATTGCGCCAGATGGGACCGAGATTGACTTCCGCGATCTGGCCGAAGCGGCGGCAACGCGCCCCGTGCCCCAAGTGGAGTTGCGCCACCCTTATGACTGGAAGTTGCTGGGCCGGTCGCTGCCGCGCAGCGATATGCGCGCCAAGGTGACAGGGCAGGCGCAGTTTTCAACCGATATCGTGCTGGAGGGGATGAAATTTGCGACTGTGCGCATCTGTCCCTATCTGGGCGGCGGCATGGCAGGGTTTGATGCTGAACCCGCACTTGCCATTGCCGGGGTCGAGCAGGTGCTTGATCTGGGCGATGGGGTGGCGGTGATTGCCTCCAACACCTGGGCCGCGATGCAAGGGGCAGAGGCGGTCGAGATTGACTGGACGCCATCGCCCTTGCCGCCGACCACTGAGGCGATGTTTGTCCAGATCGCGCGTGCATTCGATGCGCGGCCCAACTCAACCATGCGCGATCAGGGAAAGCCCGATGAGGTGGAAGCCGGGATCGAGGTGGAATACCGCGTGCCGTTTCTCGCCCATTCGACGATGGAGCCGATGGGGGCGACGGCGGTACTGCAAGACGGGCATTTGACGCTTTGGGTGGGCAATCAGGCCCCGCGCGAACACGCGAAGGTAGCCGCGCAAGCGGCTGGAGTTGCTGTAGATAACGTCACATTGCATACAGTGTTTCTGGGCGGTGGCTTCGGGCGGCGGGTCGAGACGGATATTACCCGTCAGGCGGCGCGGATTGCAGCGCTTGTACCTGAAACCCCGATCCGGCTGACATGGTCGCGCGAAGAAGATATGCGCCATGATTTCTACCGCCCTGCCGCCATTGCGCGGATGCGTGGGGCTGTGGATGACGGGCGCGCGGTGCTGTTTGATGCCAAAATTGCGGCCCCGTCCGTGACGCGCGCCGCCATTGGGCGCATGATCGGGCGCGAGATGGGCGGGCCGGACAAGGGCCATGTCGAGGGCGCGTTTGACCAGCCCTATGCAATTCCGAATTACCGGGTTGCGGGGCATCTGGCAGAACTTGACGTGCCAATCGGTTTCTGGCGCGCGGTGGGCAATTCCTTTAACGGGTTCTTCCATGAGTGTTTCATCGACGAGTTGGCCCATGCGGCGGGGCGTGACCCGCTGCAATTCCGGCTGGACCATGTCGGCGCGGAAAGCCCGGTCGCGGGGGGCGTGCTAGAGGCTGTGCGCGATATGTCTGACTGGGGTGCGCCCGTGCCCGAGGGGGTCGGGCGCGGGGTGGCGATGACATGGTCTTTCGGCACGCCGACAGCGGTTGTGATTGATCTGGAGCGTGAGCAGGGCGGAATTCGGATTGCACGCGCTTTCATGGCCTGTGATCCGGGGCTGGTGCTGGACCCTGCAATCGTGCGCGCGCAGATGGAATCGGGGTTGATTTATGGGTTGTCAGCGGCCGTGATGGGCGAGATCACCTTTACCGACGGGCGCGCCGATCAGGGCAATTTCCCCGACTACGATGCATTGCGCATGTTCAATGCACCGCGAATCGAGGTGGGGATCTTGCAGGACAACCCGCATATGGGCGGGGTTGGTGAACCGGGCACGCCGCCCGCCATGCCTGCATTGGCCAATGCGTTATTTGCGCTGACAGGCCAGCGCGTGCGGTCGCTGCCCTTGCTGCCCCATGCGGATTTTCTGATCTGATGTGCCGGGGTGACACAAGGCTGCGCTTTGAGGGGGTTGCGGACGGTGGACTAACGCACCAAGCGCGGAGCAAAGCCCGAAGGCCGCCGTGCATCGCCGGGCCGTCCCCCGGGACGGCGATTGGGCCGCCACTTTGGGCGGCATAAAGCGCTACAGATTGGCTCTCGGATCGCCGCACCGCGGCCCGACGCGGCGCGGCTTTTTTCCCGGAATTGCTATGCGTGCATAGCCCCGCAAAACGGAGCTTGGACACGCATGGCGGCAGTTTGTGTCAGATCAGCGAATTAGAAATCCCGCACATCGGCATCGGCGATCAACTCTTGCAGCTTCATATTCGCCATATCGCCTATGCGCCGATCAAAGAGGACATCCCGAACCCGGTCGTCGCTTGGTGCATCGTCAAATTGCAACTCGCGGCTGCACAGCATCAGGACAACCAGATTAGCGCCATCGGTGGTGTTTGCCGAAATTTCGTTGCGGTCCAGTCGCGCAAGTTCGATCGCTTCAGACTGGGGTAGATCATTTACCAGCCCCTCACGTTCAACCAGCGCATTCTCGGGCAGATCGCGCGCATAGGGTCCCAGCCCTGCGCAGTTGCGAACATCTGAACGCATCTGTGCGACGCGGGCCAGATTCTCTTCGCTGCGCCCACCTGGCAGAAGCAATCTTTTGTACCGCAGCGCGACCCGGTCGGCGGGAATGTCGCGCGTGCTTTCGCTTGCACGCAACTGGAAATAGGCAATCGCCCCGCTGAGCGATACCGGGCCCACGATCTGCCCCGGGCGCGCCTGCGCGATGGGGCCGGAAATCTGACCAGGAAGGTTCTCTACAGGGACCCAGTCGGGTATACGGCCACCTTGATCACGCGACCCGGCAAGCGAGAATTCCCGCGCCAGTGACGAGAATTCCTCGACAGTATTCGCGGCTTCGATCAACTCCATGATCTGGGCAACCGCTTCTGCGAATTGGGGGTCAGTTGGCAAGAAAATCTCGGAGATCAGCACACGTTGCCGGCCAAGGATTGCGACCACGTCGCGAGAGCGCCGGATGTCGGAATCAGAAACCGCGACAAGGGCGGGAAACCGTTGCCTGATAACCTTGCGCCACAACAGCCCCGCTTCGACAAATGCCTCGAAGGTCTGTGCATCTACGCCATTCTCTGCCAATGCCGAGACAAAATCTTCTGTAGACAGATCCGCGCGTGACGCGAATTCAGCCATGCCTTCGTTTATTTCATCGCGGTTTACGCGAATGCCAAGGCGGATTGCATAGTCGCGCTGCACGGCCTCTTCGGTCAAGCGGTTCAGGGCCTCGCGGCGCATATCCGTACCGCCGGAATTCAGCACTTCAAGAAACATCATGCGCTGATCGACATCGTAATTGCTGATGACCCGATCATTCACTGTTCGGGCGGGTGCGAACATGTTTTGCGCCAGTACCGGTGTTGATGGCGCGGCCACCAATGCAAGGCAGGCCGTCAGCACCAAGCCAAAATGTTTCAGGCGTGAAGTCTCGATAAAGCGCATCAGTTCCGTCCGTTTCCTGCCTTGGCCAAATCAGTGGCCGTTTGATCCGGGATTACACGCTTTTCCCGGCAATGTCATCACACTTGCATTGTGTCATAGGTACTGGATTGGCGTGTCCTGAACGAGGCGCTGCAATCCGTGTGGGCGTGCAGTCAGATATCATTGCAAGTCCGCCGCGTGCCCGACGGGCTGCCACCGACGCCAAGAATATCTATGGTCAGACCAAGGCTGGTCCGATCGCTTTGGGATGTTGCAGAGGCGAAACGGCGTTCTACCCCCAGATTCATGCGCAGACACTCGTTTTCATAAGCAAGCCCGACCATTGTGCGCGCAGCCCGGTTGCGCGCGACATCATACCGCCACCCCACCCGCGCGGTCCAGAAGTCGTCAATATCGCGCGTCCCGTCAAAGCGCCATTCCGCGTCTGTCCGGTTGCGCCCCTCAAACGGGTTGGCAAAAATCCGCATATAGCTGGTGGAGATGGTGAAATCCTCGCCCCCCCAATCCAGTTCCAGCGCAGTGCGCCGCAGCCTGAAATCCGACGTGAAAAGCGTGCGATTGCTTAGTTGCACCCCGTCGACCATGTCGATACTGCCCGCGACCAGCCAGTCAGAGCGCGCGCCTGCAAGTGGTGTCGGCTCGGAAAACTGTTCCAGATCACGCTCGCGCCAGATCCGCCCGATCATCAATGTGCTGGACCAGCCTTCGGGGTCGTGACGTGTCCAGCTTAGGCCCAGATTTGCCCGCAGCCCGCCTTCGCGGATATCGCGGCTGGCAAATCGGTCATAGCTGAACAGATTCCCCTCATCCAACTCTGGCATGCGGTTTGCTTCATGCGGCAGGGTGTCTGTGGTATTGCGCCCCCAGATCACTTGGGCGACCGGCTCGATCACGTGTGAGACGCCATCGCCTTGAGCGCGCACCAAGGGCCAGCGCAATTCCGCCATGACATTGGGCGTGACACGCGTGTAGGACGTGGGAAAGACGCCCCCTGTGTCAGACAAGCTGAACTGGTCAAGCCCGATATGGCCGCCCAACGTGCCCAGCACCCCGCCGGGTAGAACCGCGTCGCGGCGCCATTCCAGATCAAGGCTTAGCCGCCCGATGCTGCGCGGGCGTGGGCCTTGTGTCGGGTCCGGCAGATTTGGCAGAGCGGTCGGTGTCGGGGCGGGCTGTCCGGTCAGGCCGACGGCCTGCCTGCGCTGATGCAGATGCGCCTCCAGCCGAAACCCTGCGACGCCGCCAAGGCCCGGCACATCCATGCGCCGTTCCAGCAAGGCCTGCCCGATCTGGTTGGGCAGGGTTGTATTCTGATCGCCCGACCTGACAGAGCGGAATTGAACCGCCTGAAGGCGAATACGTTCGTCACGGCGAATGCGTTGCACGGTAATGTCGCTTGTCAGGCGTGCATCGCCGATGTCGTAATCATCCAGCACAGTGCTGTCCGAGGGCTGGATCAGATTGAAACTAAGGGTGAAGCCCTGGCCAAGCGCGAATTCGCCCAAGGCAGAGCCAAAGGCGCGCGTCCGTCCCGGACGGATCGAATCGCGCGCGACGAGGCCGCCGATTTCCAGCCGCCCGGTTGCAAAAGCCTGCCTGTAGCGCAGTTCCAAAGCCCGCGTGCCTTTGGTCCCCACAAAGGGGGTGATGGTCAGATCGCGGTCTTGCGACAGCACGAGAAAATATGGGGCGCGCAGGCCCACGCCATGTGACGTGTCAATCGAGTAGCTCGGGCTTAGAAAGCCGCTGGCGCGCTGCAAGCGTGGGTCAGGCACACGCAGGCGCGGGATATAGGCCACCGGCAGGCCGAACAGTCGGAATTGCGCATTCTCGAAATAGACCTGCTGTTCCTGATCGTCATGCACCACGCGCTGCGCGCGGATTTCCCAAAGCGGTGTGCGCCGCTGCGCGCAGACTTCGCAGCTTGAAGCGATGACGTTGTTCATCTCGGTAAAACGCTCGTCAAGACGTTCCACCGAATGCGCGGCGATCTGCAACTGTTCATCAAAGACAACGCGCGCAGAGCGGATCAGCCCGCGGCGCAGCCCTTCGGACATTTCGGCCTGATCGGCAAGGATGATCACATCGCGCCCGTCATTGAGGACCAACGGCCCGTCTATCTGCAAGCTGCCATCGCGCCGGTTATAGACAACGCGGCTGGCTTGCAGGCGTGTGCCGCCAAACAGGGCTTCGACATTGCCCTGTGCGATCAGCAACTCTCCTGCGTCGATGCGGAGTTGATCTGCAACGAGGGTGGCAAATTCTGCTTCTTGCGTTGCTGTCTGGGCATTCGCGTGCGGCACGACGGGCAGGGCGCTGGCAATGCCCAAGCCGACAGCGGCAACCGCCAGCGCATGCAGAAGCCGCGGCGCAAGACGCCTGCCATCTGCCTTGATCGGATGCCTTTGGGGCATCACCTCTCCTCCAGATTCAGCATTATGCCGATTGCCAGCAACAAGGTCGCAAAAGGCAGCCCCCAAGCTGCCAGAATCACTGGAATCTGGCCGCTTTCCCCCAGGACCTGCGCGAAGTTACGCAGAAAAAACAATGCAAATCCAGCCAGAATCGTGACCAGCGCGCGCACACCGGCACTGCCTGCGCGCATGTGGTGAATGCTCAGCGCAAGGGCCAGCAGCATCAACCCTGTCAGCATGACCGGCAGGGCCAGTTCCATATTTAGACGCATCCGGTGTTCCAGCGCCGCGAAACCGGCGCGTTCCAGCGTGGCGATAAAGCCGGGCAGTTGCGCCAGCGGAATTGCGCGCACCTGCGCAAAGCTGTCGCGTATGCGTTCCGGGGTCAGTTCTGTTGGCACATCCAGCCGCTCGCTGAATTCGGCGGATTGTTCCGGGTTCGGGGCCGACAGGTTCCAGACCTTGACCGCTTCTAGCTGCCAGTTGCCGGGGTTCAGCATGGCGCGTTCGGCATGAATCCGAGAAGTGACCCCCTCGGTCGCATGAAAGACCAGAAAGGTCACATCGCGCAAAAGGGTTCCGGTCGCCTCGGCATGGCGGGCATGGATTACGGTCTGGCCCAGCGTATCGGCCTGGCGCAACCACAGCCCGTCTGCTCCGATTGCCGCGACATCGGTTGGCCTGTCACGGACCTCGGCAATCACGCGGGAATATTCGCGCGACGAACTTGCCACCAAGGGGTTCATCACGGCGACAAACCCTATGCTGGCAAGCAATACGGCACATGCTGGCAAGATGACAAGTCGCGGAACCGACCGCCCGGTTGCACGGATGACCACGAATTCGGAACTGCGCGACCAGCTCAGCCCGACCCACATGGCCGCCAACATCAGAACCAGCGGCGCAATCTCGTAGAAGCCTTCGGGCAGGTTCAACGCGGACAGGCGAATTATCTGCTCGAAACCGACATTTCGCCCGGACAGTCGGCGCATCTGCTCGACCATATCCAGCAGCAGCAACATGCTTAGGAATATTCCCGAAACCATCAGGAAACTGGCTGCGATGCGCCGGATCAGATAGCGCTCCAGAATCATGCTGGCACCCGTTTGCGCAGTCGTCGCGGCCAGCTGACCCACAGCACCATTGCCGCAACCACACCCAGCCCAAGGCCCACCGGAACAAAGGCAAGACCCGCGCGCGTTGCGTCGCGCAAGGCCGGGCCTGCGCTGGCATTGCCGACAAGTTGGATAAGCGCAAGCGCGACAATCGCTGCCAGCACCTGCCGCCATGCGCCAAGGCGGCTGAACTGGCCCAGAAACACCGCCGCAAACCCGATCAGGGAGGTCACGATTGCAAGCAGGGGCTGGGCATGGCGCGACATCAACTCGAATCGCACCTCGGCCAGGTTCAGGCCCATCTGTTCCAGCATCGCATCATCCGCCTCGCGCAATTGCCGTGTGGGCAATTCACGCACATCCGGGCCGCGCCCGGCAGGACCGATCAGCGCGCCGACATCATAGCTCAGATCGTCAAAAGCGATTGTCGTCAGGCGGTTTGTCCCGGTCGAATAGACCAGCGCCACCCCGTCCAGCATGACCAGAACCGGCCCTTGCGGTCCCGGCACAAGCAGCGCCGAGGTTGCGTTATATTCAACCCGTGTCCCGTCTGTGCGCGCGTCGGACAGAAACACATCTTTCAGTTTGCCCTCGGGTGTGATGCTGCGAATGAAGACCAGAATGCCATCGGCAGGTTCCAGAAATTCGCCTGCACGCAGGAAACGTGTGGTAATGTTTTCCGCGATCTGGACCTGCCGCTCGGTCAGTTGCGCGCGCGAGAGCGGCATGAGCACATGCATCAGAAGTGCGAGCATCAGCGCCACAATAACCCCGAAAACCGCGACAGGGCGCAACATGCGCAAATACGACATGCCAGTACCTTGCAGCACGACCATTTCATTGTCGCGCGTCAGCCGGATCGCCACATATACCGCCGCTGCAAAAGCCGAGAGCGGCAGCACAACGCGAATCACATTGGGCAGGGTCAGCGCCGAGAGTTCCAGAAACACCCAGAAACTCTGCCCGTCGCCGATCAGCGCATCAAACAGCCGTGCCGCGCGATTGACCCAGTAAACCGATACCAGCACCAGCGAGAAAAACGCGAATACCGCCAAAAGCTGCGCCAACAGATATCTGTCTACTCGACTCACTCCTGGGGCACCTCTTGTCAGCCTTAAAGCGCCAGATTATCGGTAGCCGCCGCAGAAGAAAAGCGCATCCCGCCCTTGTCGTGCGCCTGTTCCTTGCGCAGTGTCGCGCACAAGGGGAATCCGAGGCGAGGAGAAACACCATGACGCGTATAGATATCACCGGCTTTGACTTGTCTGACCCACCGGCGGGTTTTCGCGAAGACCCATTTCCCTTCTATGATGCCATCCTTGCGGAGCATCCGGTTATGCCGCAACCTGATGGATCGGTTCTGATTGCGCGCCATGCTGATCTGGATGCAATCTATCGCGACACGACGCGCTATTCTTCGGACAAGACAGTTGTTTTTGAACCCAAATTCGGGAAAGCGTCGCCTTTATACGAGCATCACACCACCTCGCTTGTATTTAACGATCCGCCTTTGCACACCCGTGTGCGCAAGATCATGACATCGGCGCTGACCCCGCGTGCCATCGCGCGGATGGAGCCGGGGCTGATTGGGGCAGTGGACGCACTTCTTGATCAGATGCAGGGCAAGCAGGAGCCCGATCTGATCGAGGATTATGCCGCCGCCATTCCGATCCAGATTATCGGCAATCTGCTGGATATTCCGCTAGAGGAACGCGGGCCGCTGCGTGACTGGTCGCTGGCGATTCTGGGCGCGCTGGAACCTGCACTGACAGAGGAGGAGCTTGCGCAGGGCAATCGCGCGGTTGAGGAGTTTGTCGATTATCTGAGGGCGCTGGTTGCAAGGCGGCGTGCGCAACCGGGCGACCCGGAAACCGATGTTCTGACCCGGCTGATACAGGGGACAGGTGCGGGTGAACACCTGTCCGAGCGGGAGTTGTTGCAGAACTGTATTTTCATCCTGAATGCCGGGCATGAAACCACGACCAACCTGATCGGCAACACGCTGGCCTTGCTGCATGATCACCCCGACCAGATGGCGCGATTGCAGGGCGAGCCTGCCTTGATCAGCGGCACGGTCGAGGAAAGTTTGCGCTTCATGTCGCCCAACCAGTTTGGCAACCGCGAAACTACGCAAGATGTCACGATCGGCGGCTACGAGATTGCGCGCGGCACAAATCTGCATTTGTGCATTGGCGCGGCCAATCGTGACCCGGATGTGTTTGATGCCCCGGGCGCTTTCGACATTGCCCGCAAACCGAATCGTCATCTGGCCTTTGCGGGGGGGCCGCATGTCTGTGTCGGGCTGACACTTGCGCGTATGGAAGGGCGCATTGCCGTTCACCGGTTTCTTGCGCGGTTTCCGAATTATCGCCTGAACGACGGGCGCATATCGGGCGGGCGTATCCGCTTTCGCGGCTATGCCGCGCTGCCCGTCAGGTTATGACGCGCTGCGCGACTATTCGCTGTCGGGGCCTTCGTCTTCTTCGCTGCCATGTGTGCCGCGTTCGCGGTAGGGCGTCGTGTTGTAATGCGCGCGGTAGCATTTCGAGAAATGCGAAGGAGAGGTGAAGCCGGTTGCCAATGCCACGCTGATCACGCTCATGTCGGTCTGCATCAGCAGGTTGCGGGCGCGTTCCAGCCGCAATTCCATATAGTAGCGTTTCGGGCTGCGGTTGAGGTAGCGCCGGAACAGCCGTTCCAGCTGGCGGGTCGACATGTCGACTTCGTTGGCAAGGTCAGAAGGGCTGATCGGGTCTTCGATATGGTTTTCCATGAATTCGATCACGCGCGCCAGTTTCGGGTGGCGCACACCAATACGCGCCGGGATCGACAGGCGTTGGGTGTCGCGATTGGTGCGGATCGAGGAATAGATCAACTGGTCGGCTACGGCATGGGCAAGGTCTGCGCCTTCGGCATTGGTTATCAGCGTAAGCATCATGTCGAGCGGGGCCGTGCCGCCAGCGGATGTGAGGCGTTTGCCGTGGATGACAAACACGGATTTTGTCAGGTCGATTTCCGGGAAGTCCTCGATCAGGGCATCGTGGTTTTCCCAGTGGATCGTGGCGCGGTGCCCGTCCAGAAGCCCGGCCTTGGCCAGTGTCCATGCGCCCGTGCAGATGCCGCCTATGGTGTTGCCGTGGCGCGCGCGCTTGCGCAGCCATGACAGGATTGCGGGGGTTGTCGCGCGCTGGACATCCACCCCGCCACAGACAACGATCATCGCATCATTCGGGATGTCGCCCAGACCATCCTTCACGCTGATCTGTGTCCCGTTCGAGCAGGTGACCGTATCACCGCTTTCGCTGACCAGTTTCCAGCTATAGAGCGGCTTGCCTGCGGCGCGATTGGCAAGGCGCAACGGCTCTATCGCCGCAGCATATGCCATGAGCGTGAAGCGTTCCAGCAACAGAAACACGATATGATGGCGCGCGGCATCGGATGAGCGGGGCGCAGGGCGAGCGGGGAGAGAGGCCATATGTATACGTGCGCATTCAGTTAAGGTGGCTGCGACACAAACAAGTTTCGATTGCCCGCGCAAGAGCAATCGTATTTGCAAGCGGCAAAGCGCTTTTGTATAGAAGGCGCGAGTGGCGCTGCGACCGCTAACGCTGCAAGACAGAATTGACACCCCGGAGGCACCTGATGACCCAAGGCTGGACGAAATCGACATGGCGCACACGCCCGCGTATTCAGATGCCTGATTATCTGGATGCTGCGAAGCTGGACTCGGTCGAGGCGCAGCTTCGCCAATACCCGCCGCTTGTGTTCGCGGGCGAAGTGCGCGCGCTCAAGCGCAAGCTGGGTGCTGCTGCGAGGGGCGAGGCGTTCTTGTTGCAGGGTGGCGATTGCGCCGAGAGCTTTGCCGAATTCAACGCCGACAGCATTCGCGACACGTTCAAGGTTCTGTTGCAGATGGCAATCGTATTGACCTATGGCGCAAAGGTGCCGGTGGTGAAGGTGGGGCGCATGGCGGGCCAGTTTGCCAAGCCACGTTCGGCCCCGACCGAGGTGATGAACGGGCAGGAATTGCCCAGTTATCGCGGCGATATCATCAACGGGTTCGATTTCACCCCCGAGGCACGGATTCCCGACCCTAACCGCATGTTGCAGGCCTATACCCAAGCCGCATCCGGGCTGAACCTGTTGCGCGCCTTTTCCAAGGGCGGCTATGCAGATATGCACCGCGTGCATTCATGGACCCTTGGCTTTGCCGATGGTGAAAAGGCCGAGCGCTACCGCGAGATGACCGACCGGATTACCGACACGCTGGATTTTCTGACGGCGGCGGGCATCACGTCGGACACAAGCAAGGAACTGGCCTCGGTCGATTTCTATACCAGCCATGAGGCGTTGTTGCTGGAATATGAGGAGGCGCTGTGCCGCGTTGATTCGACTTCTGGCCTGCCAGTGGCGGGGTCGGGCCATTTTATCTGGATTGGCGACCGGACCCGCCAGCCTGATGGCGCGCATGTCGAATTCTGTCGCGGTGTGCAGAACCCTGTCGGGCTGAAATGCGGCCCCTCGATCAGCCCTGATGACCTCAAGCGGTTGATGGCGGCGCTGAACCCGGAGAATGAAGCAGGGCGGCTGACACTGATTGCGCGCTTCGGGGCGGGGCAGGTGGGCGATCACTTGCCGCGCCTGATCCGCGCGGTCGAGGAAGAGGGGGCCAATGTGCTTTGGACCTGTGATCCGATGCATGGCAACACGATCAAATCCTCATCCGGTTACAAGACGCGGCCCTTCGATTCAGTCTTGCGCGAAGTGCGCGAGTTCTTTGCCATCCACAATGCCGAGGGCACGATTCCGGGCGGTGTGCATTTCGAGATGACGGGCAAGGATGTGACCGAGTGCACCGGCGGCTTGCGTGCTGTGTCGGATGAAGACCTGTCGCAGCGCTACCACACGGCCTGTGACCCGCGCCTGAATGCCAGCCAGTCGCTGGAACTGGCATTCCTTGTAGCCGAAGAACTGGTGGGCCGCCGCCAGAAACTGGCCGCT
>SLAT01000084.1 GCA_007126715.1 Roseinatronobacter sp. | reverse complement strand
CTACCATCATGGCCAGCTTATGTATGAATGGCCCGTCTCGACCGCGCGTCAGGGCAAGATCACCCCGACGGGCGATTGGCGGCCGCAATTTCTGTCGCGCAATCACCGCTCCAGCCGTTACAACAACGCACCCATGCCCTATTCGGTCTTTTATTCCGGTCATTATGCAATTCATGGCACCGACCAGATCAGCCGGCTTGGTCGTCCTGCCTCGGCGGGGTGCGTGCGTCTGCACCCTGACAATGCACGCGTTTTCTTCGACATGGTCCGCAGCGAGGGGATGGAGCAGACGCGCGTTATCGTGGTGAACTAGGGCGCAAAACCAGAACCTGAGTCTGATGCGCAACATGCGCGCCCCATGATCTGGTGGGGTGCGTTTGTCGCTACCCAAGCCATCGCGGTTTGCCTATAGTGTTTGCGGAGCAAGCATAAACAAACCCGAGGGAGAGGACATGCGCTGTCCATTTTGTGGAAATACCGATACGCAAGTAAAGGATTCGCGCCCGGCCGAAGATCATGGCGCGATCCGCAGACGGCGCTTTTGCCCTGCCTGTGGTGGGCGCTTCACGACATATGAGCGGGTTCAGTTGCGTGATCTGGTGGTGGTCAAGTCCAATGGCCGGCGCGAAGCATTCGACCGCGAGAAGCTGGAACGCTCGATCCGCATCGCAATGCAGAAACGCCCGATAGAGCATGAGCGTATCGACCAGATGATTTCCGGCATCGTGCGAAGGCTGGAAAGCCTGGGCGACACGGATATCCCCTCGAAGATGATTGGGGAAATCGTGATGGAAACCCTCGCGCGGATCGATACGGTCGCCTATGTGCGTTTTGCCAGCGTTTACAAAAACTTCCAGGAAGCGGATGATTTCGACAAATTCGTTTCGGAGTTGCGGCCAGATCACAAAGAGCCAGAATAAACCTTGAACCGTGAACGTGACAGTCACTTTATGCGTCAGGCGATCGGTCTTGGCGCACGCGGGCTTGGGCAGGTATGGCCCAACCCGGCTGTCGGTTGCGTGCTGGTGCGCGATGGCCGCGTGCTTGCGCGAGGTTGGACACAGCCGGGTGGGCGGCCCCATGCAGAAGCTGTGGCGCTGGCGAAATGCGATGCGCGGGGCGCAACGGCCTATGTCAGCCTTGAACCCTGCGCTCATCACGGCCTGACACCGCCCTGTGCAAAAACGCTTGTGGAGTCGGGGGTTGTGCGCGTTGTAACTGCGTTGACGGACCCGGACCCGCGCGTTGCGGGGCGTGGACATGCCATGCTGCGTGCCGCCGGTCTGGATGTGGTCGAGAATGTCGAGGAACAGGCCGCGCGCGCCCTGAATGCCGGGTTTCTGATGCGACTGGCGAAAGGACGGCCTTGGGTGACGCTGAAACTGGCGCTGACGCTGGATGGACGCATCGCCACCGCAACCGGTGAAAGCCGCTGGATCACCTGCCCAGAGGCCCGCCGTATGGTTCATGCCCTGCGCGCGCGCCATGATGCGGTTCTGGTGGGTGCTGGCACCGCTCGTGCCGATGATCCTGATCTGCGTGTGCGCGACCTTGGGATTACGCACCAGCCTGTGCGGATTGTCGCAGCGCCACGCTTGGATATCGAAACGCAAGGGCGGCTGGGTCAATCTGCGCGCGAGGTGCCTGTCTGGCTTTTGCATGGTCCAACTGCGGATGAGGCATCGCGCAAGCGCTGGCGCGGTGCGGGGGCAGAGTTGCTGGCTTGCCCTGCGAATTCAGACGGGCTGGTCCCGGACCAGATGCTGCAAGTGTTGGGTCAACGCGGTATCACGCGGCTCTTTTGCGAAGGAGGCGGCCATCTGGCCGCAAGTCTGCTGCGCGCGGCCCTGGTCGATGAATTGATCGTATTCTCGGCAGGCAAGATGATCGGTTCAGAAGGGCGCGCGGGGTTGGCGCAACTGGGGTTAAGCAGACTGGCCGATGCGCCGCATTTCAAACTGAGAGCTTTGCAGCAGGTTGGTGCGGATATCGTCCATATTTGGTCGCGCCAGACGCAGTGATGTTCGCCACCGGACACAATGCTCGATGACGGCTTGGGTAGCGTTGCAGACGGTCGACCGAGGTGCCAAGCACGGAACAAAGGCCGAAGGCCGCCATGCATCGCCGGGCCGCCCACGGGCACGGCGATTTGGCTGCCCCAAGCGCACAGCTTCGATCTTTCGCGGATTGGGCTGGTATAAAGCGCAACAAATCAAAACGAGGATCGCCGCACCGCGGCCCGACGCTGCACGGCTTGGCATCCGGGATTGCGATATCTTAAAAGTCCCGCTCAACTGCGCGGAAACGAGAACCATTGCGATGGTTCCGAGCGCTGGGGCCAGCTATGCCCAAAGCGCTGGTAGCAGTCTGAGCGCAATCGAAGAAGTCTTGTAATTCCGCGCCGCCTGTCTCAGAGAATACCAGCTATGATCCCGTTTCGCACATATATGCCCCTGGCGCTTGAACAGGCGCGCGCCGCCGGCTTGCGCGGAGAAGTGCCCGTCGGCGCGGTCATCGTGTCAGAGAGCGGCGCGGTCATTGCGTCTGCAGGCAATCGCACCCGTGAATTGCGCGACCCGACCGCCCATGCCGAGATGCTGGCCATTCGTGCGGCCTGTCTGGCACTTGGGCAAGAGCGGCTTTCCGGCCATGATCTTTATGTGACGCTGGAACCCTGTCCAATGTGCGCGATGGCAATTTCACATGCACGGATCAGGCGGCTTTATTTTGGCGCGGCCGACCCTAAATCGGGGGGGATCGGGCAGGGACCGCGCATCTTTGAACACGCACAATGCCATCATGCGCCCGAAGTCTATGACGGTATAGATGCAGAGGAGTCGCAGGCTATGCTACAAGATTTCTTTGCGCGCTTGAGGTGAGAGGATGCTTCAGGAACAGGTCATTGCCTATTGCGAACGCAGCGATTTCTCGTATTGGAGCGAGCCGGTCAATGCCGTGACAAATGCGGCCTTTCTCATCGCGGCAATGCTGGTGTGGCGCCAAACCTCTGGCGTGTTACTGGCGCGGGCAATGGCTGTGGTGCTGGCCGTGATTGGGGTGGGATCGTTCCTGTGGCACACGCATGCAACGCAATGGGCAGGGTTGGCGGATGTACTGCCCATCTTTGGCTTCATCCTGCTTTACCTCTTTGCTGCAACACGCGATTTCCTGCGGCAGTCATGGCCGGTTTCGCTGGGGGTGACGCTTCTGTTTTTCCCATATGTGATTGGTTTTGGATGGATCATGGGCCGGATCGTGCCCGGCCTTGGGGCAAATGCGCTTTACCTTGGTGTGGCGGTCCTGATCGCGGCCTACGGGCTTTGGCTGAAGGACAGCCAGACAGGAAAAGGCCTGCTGATCGGGGCAGGGGTGCTTGTGGTGTCGATTGGGTTTCGCATGGCAGATGACGCCGTTTGCGCGGTTTTCCCGATTGGCACGCATTTCATGTGGCACCTGTTGAACGCGGTCATGCTGGGATGGATGATCCATGTCTATTGCCGGCACTTGCGCAAAGGGCAGGACTCTCCAGACAGCCCCCATAAATGAAAATGCCCCGGTCCAGATACTGGGCCGGGGCTGCGTTTCTAAAGGTCTGAACCGGGTCAGGAAATAGACGCGATTGCGCGTTCCAGATCGTCGGCTGCCTTGTCCAGCGCATCCTTGTCAGGACCCGAACTGTTCGCGGCCTTGCTGCGCATCTCTTGCAAGATGACATCCAGCGCGGCGCGCCCTTCGGCATCGGCGGGATAGGCACGCTCTGCCAGAACAGATGTGCCCAGAGGCGTGATCTCGGCAAACCCGCCGGTCACGACATAGCGTGCCTCGCCCTCTGGCCCTTCAGATGTCAGAACCCCGGGGCGCAGGGTGGTGATTGTCGCGGCATGCTGTGGCATCGCCGTCAGATCACCATCTGCGCCGGGAATCTGCACCGCGCGAACCTGGCCCGAGGCAAGCTTGCGCTCGGGGCTGACCAGGTCGAATTGCATCATCTCAGCCATAAGACCCTCCTCAGGCCGCTGCTGCCAGCTTCTCGGCTTTTGCGATTACGTCGTCGATATCGCCCACCATGTAAAAGGCACCTTCAGGCAGGTGATCGTATTCGCCTGCAACCACTGCCTTGAACGATGCGATGGTTTTTTCAAGCGGAACCTGAATCCCGTCCGACCCTGTGAAGACCTTTGCAACATCGAAAGGCTGCGACAGGAAGCGCTGGATCTTCCGCGCACGTGCCACAGTCATTTTGTCTTCTTCGGACAATTCGTCCATGCCAAGGATGGCGATGATGTCCTGAAGCGATTTGTAGCGCTGCAAGATACCCTGCACATCGCGGGCCACCTGATAATGCTCATCCCCGATATAGGTCGGGTCCATCAGACGCGAGTTGGAATCGAGCGGGTCCACAGCCGGGTAGATGCCCAGCTCCGAGATTGCGCGCGACAAAACGGTGGTTGCGTCAAGGTGGGCAAATGATGTGGCTGGTGCCGGGTCGGTCAAGTCGTCGGCAGGCACGTAAATCGCCTGCACCGAAGTGATCGAACCTGCTTTGGTCGAGGTGATACGTTCCTGTAGCTGGCCCATATCGGTCGCCAGCGTTGGCTGGTAGCCCACAGCCGAAGGAATACGACCCAGAAGTGCGGACACTTCGGAACCTGCCTGAGTGAAGCGGAAGATGTTATCGACGAAGAACAGCACGTCTGTGCCGGACTGGTCGCGGAACTGTTCGGCTAGCGTCAGGCCGGTCAGCGCAACACGCGCACGCGCACCGGGAGGCTCGTTCATCTGGCCGTACACCAGCGCCACTTTGGATTCCGACAGATTGTCGATGTTGATAACGCCCGACTCCATCATCTCGTGATACAGGTCGTTCCCTTCGCGGGTCCGTTCGCCCACACCGGCAAACACCGAATAGCCCGAATGCACTTTGGCGATGTTGTTGATCAGTTCCATGATCAGAACCGTCTTGCCCACGCCCGCACCACCAAAGAGGCCGATCTTGCCGCCCTTGGAATAGGGGGCCAGCAGGTCGATAACCTTGATGCCGGTCACCAGAATTTCGCTCTCGGTTGACTGGGCGTCAAAACCGGGGGCGGGCTGGTGGATCGCGCGGCGTTCGGTCGCCTCGATCGGGGCACCTTCGTCGACAGGCTCACCGACCACATTCAGAATGCGACCCAATGTGGCGTCGCCTACGGGAACCATGATCGGTTCGCCCGAATCCTTGACAGGCTGACCGCGGACCAGACCTTCGGTTGCGTCCATAGCGATGGTGCGCACGGTGCTTTCGCCAAGGTGCTGGGCCACTTCCAGCACAAGACGCTTGCCGTTATTGTCGGTTTCCAGCGCATTCAGGATGGGCGGCAGATCGCCGTCGAACTGCACGTCAACGACAGCGCCGATCACCTGTGTGATTTTGCCATTTGAAGCCATTATATGTCTCTCCGGTTTCGTCAGAGCGCTTCAGCGCCCGAAATGATCTCGATAAGCTCTTTGGTAATCGCAGCCTGACGCGAGCGGTTGTAAACCGTTGTCAGCTTGTCGATCATGTCGCCTGCGTTGCGTGTGGCGTTGTCCATTGCGGACATGCGCGCACCCTGTTCCGAGGCTGCATTTTCCAGAAGAGCAGTGAAAATCTGCGTGGTTACCGATCTTGGCAGCAAGTCCTCGAGAATAGCTTCTTCCGATGGCTCGTAATCGTAAAGCGCATTGGTTTCAGCATCTTCAGGCACGACCGCAGGGATGATCTGTTGCGGCGTCGGAACCTGACTGATTACAGACTCGAACCGACTGTAGAAAATCGTCGCCACATCAAACTCGCCTGCGTCGAACATTTCCAGCACTTTTTTCGAGATATCAGCCGCATTCTCATATCCAACGCGTTTGACATCGCTCAGGTCGACATGCTCGACCATATGCGCGGACAGATCCCGCTTCATCTGTTCGCGGCCCTTCTTGCCGACAGTCAGAATCTTGACGGTTTTGCCTTCTTTGATCAGCTTTTCCGCGCGGTAGCGCGCGATCTTCACGATCGAAGAGTTAAAGCCGCCGCACAGGCCGCGTTCAGCGGTCATCACCACCATAAGGTGGGTCTGATCGCTGCCGGTGCCTGCCAGAAGACGAGGCGCGGTTTCCGACCCGACGGCCGAAGCCGCCAGACCATTGACCACATCGGCCATTTTATCGGCATAGGG
>SLAT01000233.1 GCA_007126715.1 Roseinatronobacter sp. | reverse complement strand
TCCCGAAGCGCTATAGGAAGTGGCTTGCCCATCTCAGACCCCCATATCTGCTATGCAGTAAGGGAATCACAGATTAACCCTCTTGGGAAGCCTGAATCGGAATCGCCGCAACACGCTCTAATGCGTGCATCCTGACAAAAGATACCCGGTGACAGTTTCGGGGGTGATGCGGTCGGTGGATGGTGGCGACGAGCCGCGCAGCGTCGGGCCGCGGTGGGGCGATGTTCCATTCAATCTTTAGCAATTTATGCTGGCCAAATCCGCGCTAGATCAGATCTTTGCGCTCGGGGCAGCCCAATCGCCGTGCCGTGGGGGCGGCCCGACGATGCGCGGCGGCCTTCGGCCTCGATTCCGCGCAGCTTTAAAGCACCTGAAGGGCGTCAGCCCCACAGCTACGATGAATTGCTAGTCCGCTGCGCTCTGCCCGATCTGGACCACTGGCCCTGTTGCCCCTGTCTGCGCCCGGTGCAACAAAATTTGGTCCAGCAAGACACAGGCCATCATCGCTTCGCCGACAGGGACAGCACGAATTCCAACACAGGGGTCATGTCGACCCTTGGTCACCACTTGCGTGGGTTGGCCGTCACGCGTGATAGAGTCGCGCGGTGTGTGGATGGACGATGTCGGCTTGATCGCAAAGCGTACAACAACCTCCTGCCCTGTTGAAATGCCGCCCAGAATACCGCCCGCCTTGTTGCTGCGGTAGCGCGGGCCATCTTCACCCAATTCAATCTCGTCAGCGTTCTCTACGCCCGTCAGGCCGGCGGCGGCCATACCTGCGCCAATCTCAACGCCCTTGACTGCGTTGATCGACATCATCGCGGCCGCAAGTTCTGTGTCGAGCTTCGCATAAATCGGTGCGCCCAGACCGGCGGGCACGCCTGCCGCCACAACTTCGATCATGGCGCCCACCGAATTGCCATCCTTTCGGATCTGATCCAGCGCCTCGGCCCAGTCTTTGGCCGCCTGAGCATCGGGCACCCAGAACGGGTTGCGGTCAATCTCTGCCAGATCAAACCGCGCGCGGTCGATCTGATGTGGCCCCATTTGCACCATATAGCCGGTGATCGTGACATCTGGCACAAGTGTCTTCAGCACCTCTCGCGCAACCCCACCTGCGGCAACGCGCGCGGCAGTCTCTCGCGCAGAAGATCGCCCACCGCCGCGCGGGTCGCGTAGTCCGTATTTCTGGAAATACGTGATATCTGCATGTCCGGGGCGAAATGTCTCAAGAATATTGCCATAATCCTTCGACCGCTGGTCGACATTACGGATCATCAACTGAATTGGCGTGCCGGTCGTGCGCCTTTCATACACCCCGGACAGGATTTCCACAGTATCAGGCTCTCGCCGCTGTGTCGTGTGACGGCTTTGACCGGGTTTGCGACGGTCCAGCCAATGCTGGATCATGTCCGCATCCAGCGCCACGCCCGGTGGACACCCATCAACTGTGGCCCCAAGGGCCGGCCCATGGCTTTCGCCCCATGTGGTGACACGGAACAGATGACCAAATGTGTTGAAGCTCATGCGCACGCACTCCTTTGGGGCAAACACTTAGCGGCAAGGTGCGTCATGCTCAAGCACTGCTCTTGTAGGGGCGTTAGAAAGCGATTACCTCTTGCGACACCTCGGGGTGCCTGAAACAGGGCTGAGATGCGTGCCGCGCGAACCCGTTGAACCTGAACCGGTTCGGACCGGCGGAGGGAAGGTTCGGGCAATCTGCCCGCGTCGTTCTTCGCCTGTCGCAAGAGAGATGGAGAAATGAAATGAGACGTCCCCTATACGCGACCATTGCGGCGCTGACCCTTGCGGGGGCAGCGCAGGCAGATACCTTGACCGTGCTGGCCCCCGATTATTTCGGGTCCAGCTGGGGGCCGGGGCCTGCCATCAAGGAAGGTTTCGAGGCGCGCTGTGATTGCACGCTGGACTTTCGCACAGGCGATGTTCTGCCCCGCCTGATGCTGGACGGCGCACGGCTTGAAGGGGATGTCATCATCGGGCTGGGCACGGATGAATTGTTGCGCGCCCGCCAGACCGGCTTGTTCGCAGGTCACGGTCAGGATCTTTCCCCGCTCAGCGTGCCGGTTGAATGGACAGATGACGTATTCATTCCGTTCAACTGGTCCTATATCGCCTTTGTCTATGACACCACGCGGCTGGAAACACCGCCCGCCAGCTTTGCCGAACTGGTCGAGCGTGATGACATCTCGCTGATCTGGCAAGACCCGCGCTCTTCCGGGGCGGGGCTCGCACTGATGCTTTGGGTTGACCAACTCTATGGCGATGATGCGCTGCGCATCTGGGAAAACCTTGCGGCCAAGACGGTCACTGTTACGGCGGGCTGGTCCGAGGCCTACGGCATGTTCACCAATGGCGAGGCCGACATGGTTCTCAGCTATACCACATCGCCAGCCTATCACATCATGGCCGAAGACGATGAAACCAAGGCTGCAGCCATTTTTGAAGAGGGCCATTATTTCACCGCTGAGGCGGCGGGGGTGCTCGCGGGTGCATCGCAACCTGATCTTGCGCGTGATTTCATGGCCTATATCCTGTCGGAAGAGTTTCAGCAGATGATCGCAACAGCCAACTGGTCCTACCCTTCGGCCCTGCCGCGCGACGACTGGCCCGAAGTGTTCCGCGACCTGCCCCTACCCGAAACTGCAATTTTCCTGTCTGAAGATGAGGCCGATGCGCGCCGCTCTCCTGCATTGGCGCATTGGCTGGATGGCATGACGCGGTGACACGCGACCCGGCCCAGACTGCGCGCGCCCTTGTCCTATTGGCAGGCGGGGGCGTTGCTGCATGGCTGGTGATACTGAATTTCGGTGCGCTGGCAGCCGTAGCATGGCGCGCCGAAGGGCTGAGCGCCTTACGCGGTGCAGATTGGGCAGCGGTGCGCTTTACCCTCGTTCAAGCCTTGCTATCGGCGGCGCTGTCAGTGCTGTTGGCGATCCCGATTGCGCGGGCCCTGGCGCGGCGGCGCTTCTTCGGGCGCGGCGCGTTGATCATGCTGATGGGGGCGCCCTTTATCCTGCCTACACTGGTGGCGGTGCTGGGCTTGCTGGCCGTGTTTGGGCGCGCCGGGCTGATCAATCAGGGTTTGGAGGCGCTGGGCCTAGCGCGTCTGAACATCTTTGGGCTGCAAGGCGTGGTGTTGGCGCATGTGTTCTACAATCTGCCCCTCGCCACGCGTATTCTGCTGCAAGGATGGGCCGCGATCCCTGCTGAACGGTTCCGCCTTGGCGCGACGCTCGGCTTTGGCCCGCGCGAGAGTTTCCGCCAGCTGGAATGGCCGATGCTGCGCGACTTGGTGCCGGGGGCGTTTCTGGTCATTTTCCTGATCTGCCTGACCAGCTTTTCCGTTGCTCTGACTATGGGCGGCGGCCCGCGCGCAACGACTGTAGAGTTGGCGATCTATCAGGCCTTCCGGTTTGATTTCGACATGGGACGCGCGGCAATGCTGGCGCTGGTGCAATTCGGGCTTTGCGCTGCGGCAGGTGTGCTGGCATGGCGGGTGTCCCTGCCATCCGGCCTTGGTGGCGGAATGGACCGGCCTGTTCAACGATTTGATACTGGCGCTTTGGGTCTGCGCCTGTGGGATGGTGCCCTGATCGTTTCGGGGGCTTTGTTCCTGCTGGTTCCACTGTCGCTTGTGGCACTGCGCGGACTGCCACATGTCGCGGGCCTTCCTGTCGAAGTTTGGCAAGCGGCGGGCAGGTCACTGTTGGTGGCGCTGGGCGCAACGGGTCTAACCCTGGCCATGACACTGGCGCTGGCCCATGCTGTGCTCGCCGTTGGGCCGGGGCGCGGCGCAGTGCTGGAATGGCTTGGATTGGCGGCACTTGCCGCCTCTCCCCTTGTGATCGGAACAGGGCTGTATTTGATGATCCGTCCATTGGCCAACCCGCGTGATTTCGCGCTGGTCGTGACGATGCTGGTCAATGCGGGCATGGCGCTGCCTTTTGCCCTGCGCCTGATCCTGCCCGGCCTGCGCGATGTCATGGCAAGCCAGGGGCGGTTGGCCGATAGCCTGGGGCTGCATGGCTGGGCGCGACTGCGTATCGTGACCCTTCCGCGCCTGCGCCGACCCTTGGGTTTTGCTGCCGGTTTGACAGCGGCCTTGTCGATGGGCGATCTGGGTGTGATCATGCTGTTTGCCGAGCGAGAGGGGGCAACGCTGCCCATGCAGCTTTATCGCCTTATGACGGCCTATCGGCTGGATGATGCGGCAGGTGCGGCGCTGGTTCTGTTGGGGTTCAGCCTTGCGTTATTCTGGTTGTTTGACAAATGGGGGCGCAGATTTGCTGACGCTTGAAGCCGTGACGATCCGGCAGGATGATTTCCTGCTTCGCGCCGCGCTACAAATCGCTGCAGGGACGCGTGTTGCCGTGATCGGGCCGTCAGGGGCCGGGAAATCCACGCTGCTAGGGGCGATTGCCGGTTTCGTGGCCCTGACCCAAGGGCGAATTATCTGGGCAAATACCGATATCTCCGCCCAAAGCCCTGCCTTGCGCCCGATTTCCGTTCTGTTTCAGGACAATAATCTGTTTCCGCATCTGTCTGCTTTCGACAATGTGGCGCTTGGACTGCGTCCTTCACTTCGCCTGAACAAGGCAGAGCGCGCGCAGGTCAAGGCGGCGCTGGTTCGGGTCGGACTGGAAGGGTATGAAGCGCGGCTCCCTTCACAGTTATCCGGTGGGCAACAAAGCCGCGTCGCGCTGGCGCGCGTGGTGTTGCAGGGCAAGCCGCTTGTCCTGCTGGACGAGCCATTTTCGGCCCTTGGCCCGGCACTAAAGGCTGAAATGCTGCAACTCGTGGCTGATATCTGTTCCGAGACGGGCGCGACATTGCTGATGGTGACACATGATATCACCGATGCGCGTGCGATTGCCGATCAGACAATCCTGGTGGCAGATGGGGTCGCTGAAGGCCCGTTTGAAACCGCGCCTCTGCTGGAGAACCCGCCAGAGGCACTCCGGGCTTATCTGGGTTAGTTTTCATCATCTGGCACAAGATGTCTGATGACGGTGTGCGGGGCTTGCGCGGGAGGCCGAAACCTTATTGGTGAACTGGCACTTGTTGTATGGATCTTACAACTTTGATATCTTGTAAGCGCTTTGGCGGCGACATTATATAATGAAATTCACAGGTTACTATTGTTATGAAATTCAATTTCAGTGATACAAAAACCGGAAACCAGCTTTTGTTGGTACTCTGCGTGTTATGGCTTGTTGTTTATTGGGCTAAGTTGTTTGAATTTGCGTGGCTTTTTACATGTTTGGGCGTCATGATTTCGATTACCTATCAGGTCGACCGGGTTGTGACTAATAGCAGAAATTGGGAGCGAGAAGCCAATGTCCCAAGCGCGCTAACGCTATTGGTAAACACCCTCTTCTTTATTTGCGCGATATTCGCGCTGTGGGAGTTTCTGCTTAAAATCATGACAAGGTGAGTCCTTTCCTGCCTGACGAGGTAATCCCGTGGTCGTCCGCGCAATCCCACATAACAGCCCTTCAAATCTTCCTTGCGCAAGCGCGAACTGTGGCAGAAGGCCCGGGGGGACCACCTGTCAGGTGGCGAACACCATTGCCGCTTATTGCTTCAGCTTGCGGCCCAGCAATTCAAGCCTGTGACCTTCCAGCCTGTAGCCCAAACGTCGCGCGATTTTTTCCTGAAGAGCTTCGATCTCGGGGTCGCAGAATTCGATGACTTCGCCAGTGTCCATGTCAATCAGGTGATCATGGTGCGCGCGTTCACTGTCTTCAAACCGCGCGCGCCCATCGCCAAATTCCAACCGGTCCAGAATGCCCGTCTCTTCCAGCAATTTTACAGTGCGGTAGACAGTTGCCAAAGAGATGCGCGCATCCAATGCATTCGCGCGGGCGTGCAATTCTTCGACATCGGGGTGACCTTCGGCAGACTCGATCACGCGTGCGATAGTGCGGCGCTGATCTGTCATGCGCAGGCCCTGCGCCTCCAGACGGTCAAGAATGGATTTGTTCACGCTGCTTACTCCGGCCTTATCAGAACGTTAGTTTAAACGCTCGATGCCAAGCTGAAAACCGCTAAATGCCAGCACAAACCGAAGTCTGCCCACATCTGAACATGGTCCTGAACCGTCACCTGTGGCTGCATGGGCGCATAGCTTAATCTGGCTTGCGGCCCTGAAGGTGCTTGCGAAGTTTGGATGGCGGCGCTTTCTTGCGCCCCTTGAAGGGGTTCTTCTCCGATTGCGACCGCATGAACATTCGGATCGGGGTGCCGGGCATGTCGAAATGATCCCGCAACCCGTTCACCAGATAGCGCGTATAGCTGGCGGGCAGATCTTCGGGATTGGAACACATGATGACGAAACCGGGCGGGCGCGTCTTGGCCTGCGTCGCATAGCGCAATTTGATGCGCTTTCCGCCGGGGGCGGGGGGTGGGTGCGCTTCGACCATAGCGCCCAGCCACATATTCAGTTTCGCAGTAGAGATGCGACGGTTCCAGACTTCATGCGCACGCAATACGGCATCATGCAGCCTGTCCAGCCCCTTGCCGGTAATGGCGGACACTGTAACCAGTGGCGCGCCCCGCAATTGTGGCAACAGCTTTTCAAACCCTACGCGCAGCGCTTTCAGCTTTTCCTGCTTATTCTCTTCAATATCCCATTTATTGACGGCAATCACCACCGCGCGCCCTTCTGTCTCGGCGAAGTCGGCAATGCGCAGGTCTTGCTGTTCAAAGGGAATCGCGGCATCCAGCAACACCACGACCACTTCCGCAAAGCGCACAGCCCGCAGACCATCGGCAACCGAGAGTTTCTCGACCTTGTCAGTGACCCGCGCCTTCTTGCGCATGCCTGCCGTGTCGAAAATCCGCGTGGGCGTGCCCATCCAGTTCAGCGAGACGGAAATCGAATCGCGTGTGATCCCTGCCTCTGGCCCGGTCAGAAGCCGGTCTTCGCCCAGAATCGTATTGATCAGCGTGGATTTCCCCGCATTGGGCCGGCCAATGACGGCGACTTGCAGCGGGCGTTTTGCGCTGGGGGTAAAATCCTCTGGCGCGTCGTCGCTGACATCCAGATCGGTTTCGGGCGCATCCACTGCCGCGCGTTCGGCAAACTCATCTGCAACGGGGCGCAGGATGTGATATAGTTCATCCATCCCCTCGCCATGTTCGGCAGACAAGCGCAAAGGCTCTCCCAGACCCAGCGCATAGGCATCCAGCACACCCGCTTCCCCCGCGCGGCCTTCGGCCTTGTTGGCACCAAGGATCACATGATCTGCGCGCTTGCGCAAAATCTCGGCGAACATCTCGTCGGTGGGGGTAATGCCAGTGCGGGCATCGACCAGAAACAAGCAGATATCCGCCATGTCGACTGCGCGTTCTGTCAGCCGCCGCATCCGGCCTTGCAGGCTTTCATCGGTGACTTCTTCCAGCCCGGCTGTGTCGATCACGGTAAAGCGCAGATCGCCCAGTCGCGCATCGCCTTCGCGCAGGTCGCGCGTGACGCCGGGCTGGTCATCAACCAGCGCCAGACGCTTGCCCACCAGACGGTTAAACAAGGTCGATTTACCGACATTGGGGCGGCCGACAATGGCCAGGGTGAAACTCATTTCTCTTCGTGCTCCTGAACGCAAACATGGCCCCACTCAGGGGCCATGCAGTTCCAATACCTGATAATGGCCCTTAACGATAGGCCGTCAGCCGACCATCGCGGGAGACGACATATAGCGTCCCGCCCACCACGATCGGCGCGATAGCTGCGCCGAAACGCAGCTCTGTTTCTGATGCGAGCGCGCCGGATACGGGGTCAAAACTGCGCAATACCCCATCTCCTGACCCGACAACCAACCGACCGCCAGCCAAAACCGGGCCGTAATGCGGAAAGACCTCTGCGCGGCGGCGCTCTCGTGTCTGGGTGAACAGCGGCAAGGCTTCGCCCCAGATGAATTCACCTGTGCTGGCATCAAGTCTGACCAACCGGTTCCGATCCGACATCAGAAACACCGACCCGCCGACCGGCCAGACAGGGCCATAAGCTGCCTCATCTGCTGTCCAGATGATACGCCCGTCACTGCGGTTCAATGCCATGACCCGGCCAGACTGGTTGCCAACATAAACGACATCGCCCTGCACAATGGGGTCACCCGTAACATCGGTAACCGAAGCATAGGCCATACCGATTCGCGTGCCCGCCACGGCGCGGCGCCACATGATCTGCCCGGTATCACGACGGGCCGCGATCAACTCTCCAGCCGATGTCGGGAACAAAACCAACTCGCCGGCAACCGCGGGGGCAGCACCACCCACCATCGACGAAGGTGAGGGCGCGCCGGTAATCTGCCAGTCCGTCTGACCTGTCGAAGCATCCAGCGCCCAACCCGTGCTGTCACTGGCCACAACATAAGCCACTCCGCCTACAATCGTGGGTGCGGCAGTAAGTGGGGCGTCAAAGCGTTTGGACCAGACCTCTGCGCCGGTTGCCAGATCCAGCGCCCAAAGCATGCCAAAGGCTGATGTGACAAACAGCTTTCCATCCGCAATCGCCAAACCGCCGCCAGACGCCGAATCCGCGTTGCGCGTAAAACTTGGGGTAAGATCGCGGGTCCAGGCAACTTCGCCATTGGTGCGAACAGCCGTGACCTGCGCGCGGCTGTCGAGGGTATAGATCAGCCCGCCGCTTGAAACCGGTTCGGCTGTGATCCGGTGGCGGCGTCCGTCACCCTGCCCGATGGGCACTGACCAGACTTGCTGCAATGTGCCGCCAAGCGCCGGATGCGCAATGCGCGTCGAAGGGGAACCAAGCCGGTGCGTCCACTCTGCATTGGTCGCGCTGGCTGGCAAAGATATGGGCAACGCGCGGTTTTCCGGCGCTTCACCCGCATTCTCCGAGAAGGGCGCGCGTAAGGCAAAACGCTCTCCTTCCAGAATGAAATCACGATTGCAGGCAGATACGAATGTGGCAATCGCCAGCAGGCTTGCGCAGGTCCAGAGTTTCACCATTTGCTCCTATCGCTCCAGCCCGCAACATTCGGGATTTGCTAGACTATACACCATAATGGCGGGAAAGCACCTCAGCGAGACGCAACTTCGCCGCCCAACGCGACTACAAGCTGCGTCACCCGGCGACGCAACGTGTCAGATACATCTGATTGAGACAACAAGTCAGTCATGATTTCAATGGCTGTTTCAGGATTTCCCTGCTCCAGTTGCAAAAGCGCCGTTTGCTCCAATGCCATCGGGCGCAGGGGCTGACCCGGCTGAGACAGACCAGCTAAAAGCATTTCACGCTCTTCTATCGGAATGTCGCTGCCACCCGCTATAACCCGCTTGAGCGCTGCAAGTTGGCGATACGCTTCTGGCAGGGCCGAATCCTCTGAAGCCGCAGCCAAGGCTGCGAGTGCCGCTGCGCGGTCTGTCTCGATCAATTCACCGGCACTGAGCAATTGGATCATGCCCGCCTGCGCACCTGTCGTTTCAATCTGCGCAAGCGCGTTGACACGCGCAGAAGGATCGTTGTTTTCAAGTGCCGCCAAGACTGCATCACCAAAGGCTTCGGCATTGGCACGGTCAGTCGCTTTGCGCCACTCATTCCAGCCTGTGCCGCCCACGATAAGCAAAACCGCCAGAACAGCTATCCAGCCATACTTGCGCAGATAACCCATCATGCGGTCGCGGCGCAGTTCTTCTGTCACCTCGTTTAGAAAACTGTCGGGATTGCTCACGCGCCACCTCTGCCAAAAACTACGCCTCTCATACCGCGAAGCACCGCTTATTGCCAAGCCCTGCAAGCATAGAATTGCTGCTAGCTGTCAGCGCCTTGTAAAAACCTTGGTGAAAGTACAAATACGGGCGCTTGTTTTTCTGCAAGTGCGAAACTAATCTAAACTGGTCAGTTTAGCGTATATGAGTTATTTTCCGCACAGAAGTCTATCGGAGTCGCCGACATGCGCGTTTTTCCACTGGTTACAGCACTCGTCGTAACCGTTGTGCTGTATCTTTCAATCATGGAGCGCGAAGCCCTGTTGGGTTTCGCGGGCGTTCTGGGTGACGAAGTACAGGAACATACTGACACTGACGCGCAAGAACAGACACGTGTGCGTGTGCTGGCGCAACGCTCTGTCGCTCAGCCAGTGGCAAGCACCGTTGTCCTGCGTGGCAGGACCGAAGCGCAGCGCCAGGTCGAGATTCGCTCCGAAACCTCTGGTCTGGTCATATCGGACCCGTTGCGCCGTGGCGCCAGCGTTCAGGCTGGCGACAGGCTGTGTGAGGTCGCGCCCGGAGTGCGCAAGGCAGCGCTAGACGAAGCGCAGGCGCGCTTGTCCGAGGCTGAAATAAATTTCCGCGCAGCATCCGGCCTGTCCGAAAGCGGGTTTTCAACCGACGTAAGGTTGGCCAATGCCCGCGCCGCGCTGCAAGCGGCACAGGCGGGCGTGGATCGCGCAGTCGAGGAAATGGCAAGACTTGTCATGCATGCGCCCTTTGACGGCCTGTTGGAAACCGACACGGCAGAGCTTGGCAGCCTGCTGCAACCCGGCGCTTTATGCGCAACACTCATCCAGATGGACCCGATCAAGCTGGTGGGTTTCGCAACGGAAGCCCAGATCGACCAGCTGGAACAGGGCGCAGCAGCAGGTGCACGCCTTGCATCTGGTCGCGAGGTCATGGGTACTGTCAGCTTCATCGCGCGCTCTGCCGATGCGCAGACACGCACCTTCCGGGTAGATGTAACCATCCCGAACCCTGATGGCAGTATACGCGATGGTCAAAGCGCCGATATCATCATTCAGGCGCAAGAACAGACCGGTCACCTTTTGCCAAGTTCAGCCCTGACCCTTAATGATGCAGGCGAGTTGGGCTTGCGTCTGGTCGATGACGATGGGTTGGTCAGTTTCGCCCCAGCCCAGATTTTGCGCGACAGTGCCGATGGCATCTGGCTGGCTGGTCTGCCGGAGGAGATTGGCGCAATCACCGTCGGGCAGGAATTCACCCGCGAAGGTGCGCGGGTACATGTAACCTGGGACGATAACGCACAGGCGCGACAATGATCGGAATCGTCACATGGGCCGCCAACCACGCGCGCATGGTTCTTGCGCTGCTGGTGATGGTGCTGGTGGCAGGGACTGCCGCCTATTTCTCGCTTCCCAAAGAAGGGGAACCGGATATCGAGGTTCCCGCCGTCATTATCACAGTACCCTTCCCCGGCATCTCGGCGGTGGATGGCGAAACGATGCTGGTCAAGCCGATCGAATCGGAACTGTCCGACCTTGACGGGCTGAAAACCCTCAGCGCTTTCTCGGCGGACGGTTTTGCCGCAGCGGTCCTTGAATTCGAGTTTGGCTGGGACAAGACCGCCACTATGGCCGATATCCGCGATGCTATGGGCCGCGCAGAAGGCAAATTTCCCGAAGGTGCACAGAATTACTCGATTTCCGAGATCAACTTCTCGCAATTTCCGATCATCATCGTAGCCGTTTCCGGCGATGTGTCAGAACGCACACTTCTGCGCGCAACCCGCGATCTGCAATCGCGCATCGAGGGGCTCGATTCGGTCCTTGAAGCGGAAATCGCTGGCGCGCGCGACGAGATGGTTGAAGTGCTGATCGACCCGCTGCGTCTGGAAGCCTATAACGTGACAGCGGGTGAATTGATCCGTGTTGTAACCCAGAACAACCAGCTTGTCGCTGCGGGTGAGGTTGAAACAAACCTTGGTGCATTTTCCGTCACTGTCCCTTCCAGCTTCAACAGTCCAAACGATATTTACCGCCTGCCCGTCAAGGTGAATGGCGATTCCGTCGTGACTTTGGGCGATCTGGCCGAAATCCGGCAGACATTTGCCGACCGTGAAGGCACAGCCCGTTTCAACGGAGAGACAAATCTTGCCATTCAGGTGGTCAAGCGCAAGGGCTTCAACGCTATCGATTCCACCGCTCAGGTGCGCGAAGCGATCGAAGCCGAACGCGCATCCTGGCCCGAAGAATTGCAGGCCGCCATTCGCATAACCCCCGCGCTGGATACCTCGATCCAGACCGGCGAGATGGTGACCCAGCTTGAAGGTTCGGTGATGACGGCCATCGCGCTGGTGATGATAGTGGTTCTGGCCGCACTTGGCGCGCGCTCTGCGCTGCTGGTGGGGCTGGCAATCCCGACTTCTTTCTTGCTGTGCTTTATCTTGCTGGGGCTGATGGATGTCGCGGTGTCGAATATCGTGATGTTCGGGCTTATTCTGGCGGTGGGTGTGCTGGTGGATGGCGCGGTCGTTGTTACCGAATATGCCGACAAACGACTGGCCGAAGGTGACGGCCCGATGGAAGCTTATGTCAAAGCCGCCAAGCGGATGTTCTGGCCGGTCATTGCGTCTACAGCGACCACGCTTTGCGCCTTTCTGCCCATGCTGTTCTGGCCCGGTGTCGCGGGCGAGTTCATGGGGCTGTTGCCTGTCACCCTGATCTTCGTGCTGACCGCTTCGCTTGTCGTGGCGCTGATCTTCCTGCCAGTTCTAGGCGGGATCACAGGGCGTATTGCCCGCAAACTGGGCTATGTGACAGAGGCACTGCGCGCACTTCCATTCGCTATCCGCCTGACGCTTGCAATGGCGTCTGTTGCTGGCCTGCTGCTTGGCGGGTTGATGCTGCTGAATCCCGGCCTGCTGACGGGTGGCACACAAGCTGCACAATCTTTTGGACAAATGTTGCCGGGGGCGGTGTTGATGGCCCTGTCTGCGATGTGCATATCCACCAGCTTTGCCGCCATAACACCAGAGCGAAAACCCAAGAAAATCAGGGCAGAGCGCCACTATTCCCCCGCTGGCTATATTGCCAAACTATTTGTCGGAAACCCGGTCATGCCGGTGGTGCAGATTGTGGCTGTCGTCGCGTTTGTCATGGGTGTGTTTCAGTATTACGGCGAGAATAACCGCGGGGTGGAGTTCTTTGTCGAGACAGAGCCAGAGCAGGGCATCATCTTCGTGCGTGCGCGCGGCAACCTTTCGCTGACGCAAAAAGACAATCTGGTGCGGCAGGTCGAAGAAATTGCCCTTGCAGAAGAAGGACTTTCGTCGGTTTTTGCCTTCGCGGGCGACGGTGGGCTGAATACCAATACCGCAGGACAAGGACCGCCGCGCGACGCAATTGGCCAGATTCAATTCGAGCTGGCGCATTGGCGCGACCGTCAGGGACACCCAAATCTGACCGGACAAGCCATTCTTGACCGGCTTGAAAGCCAGTTTGCACAGATTCCGGGGATATATACCGAATTCCTGATCGCTTCCGGCGGACCAGCAGGGGCGAAACCCGTGCATCTGCGCCTGACAGGCGATGACTTTGCCGAGCTTGAAACGGCCGTCGAAACTGTGCGCGCGCGCTTTGCCGAAACACCCGGTCTGATTGATCTGGAAGATTCGCGCCCAGTGCCGGGTATTGATTGGCAGATCAATGTCGATACTGAAATGGCTGGCCGTTTTGGTGCGGATGTGGCGACGATCGGCGGTATGGTGCAACTGGTGACCCGCGGCTTGCTGCTGGACACGATGCGGGTCGACACCTCGGAAGAGGAAATTGACATTCGTGTGCGCCTGCCTGAAGGCGACAGGCTGCTATCGACGCTGGACACATTGCGCGTGCAGACCAATTTCGGGTTGGTGCCGCTGTCGAATTTCATCACCAGCGAGACTGTCGCCTCGCGCGGGCAGATCGACCGCGTGAACCAGCAGCGGTATTACGATGTGCTGGCCGATGTCCGTTCCGGTCTTGTGCGCATCGCAGACCGAGACGGCCAGACAATGCGCGTGCTGACGCGCGCGGATGTTGTCGCGCGCGAACACGAGACAGGCTCTCCCGAATACCTGCGCGTGCGTGAAACCCTCGCCGAGATAGAGCGCAATGGCTGGAGACAGGTGCCGATTACGGCCACAGAACGGATCGAGGCGCTGACCAACTGGCTGGAAAGCGAAAACCCGCTGCCTGCCTCGATCGGCTGGGAATGGACGGGTGAACAGCAAGATCAGGAAGAAAGCACGCAATTCCTGACGGTTGCCTTCAGTGCCGCGCTTGGGCTGATGTTCGTAATCCTGCTGACACAGTTCAACAGCTTCTATAATTCGGTTCTGGTGCTGCTGGCAGTCGTCCTGTCATCTGCCGGGGTGCTTATCGGGATGCTGGTCATGGACCAGACCTTCTCGGTTATCATGACGGGGACAGGAATTGTGGCGCTGGCCGGGATTGTGGTGAACAACAACATTGTCCTGATCGACACCTACCAGAATTACGCAAAGATCATGCCAAGGATCGAGGCGATTATTCGCACTGTCGAGGCGCGTATCCGACCCGTTTTGATGACCACAATCACCACAATGGCAGGTCTGACCCCTATGATGCTGGGCCTGTCCATCGACTTTGCGGGTGGTGGCTATTCCATCGACAACCCGACTGCACTTTGGTGGAAGCAGCTCGCCACTGCTGTGGTGTTCGGGCTGGGTATCGCAACGATCCTGACGCTGATGCTGACACCCGCGCTGCTGGCGCTGCGCGTCTGGGTGGAAAAAGGGGCCTATCGCGGCGCTTTCGGACTGGTGCGCATATTCTCTCCACGCGACTCGATCGCGCGGCGGGACCACGAATTGGAACGCAAGCTGCGCGGTATTCGTGGGGCAGAACTGATCTGGGATGCACCACCGGAGCCGCGAGAAAAGCAGTTGCCCTTGCAACTGGGTGACCCGCTGCCCTCTGAAGCCCCGCTAAAGGCTGCCGAATAGCCTAGCTGATACTGATAACACCGGGCGGGCATCTGCCCGGTGTTCAGGCCCACCGCTCCAGCAACGGGCGCAGCGCCACATTGGCCCGCAAACGCTGGGCAAGAAGGAACATGCCGCCAATCTTGCGATGCATGAACAACAGGTCTGCTGGCGGGACATGCCAGAACTCTCTCTCGGCACCCAATTCGGCACCTGCAAGCGCCAGATCCTCGATCAGGGTCGCGCGCGCGAAATCATAGGGCGTATCCTGCCGCAGCGGCGCGCTGGCCTGTAGTGCCAGATCGACAATCAAGGCCTTCCGCGCCTCGGGTTGTTCCGGGGAAAAATAACCCAAAGAAAGCATCTGCTGCCAGATGGAAGACCGGTCCTGCGCCAGAAATGCCCGTAAAAGCCCTTGGTATTGTAACGCGATTTCCGGTGCAATCCGACGCGTCGCGCCAAAATCAAGCAAGACTATGCGACCATCCGGGGCCAGTCGGTAATTGGCAAAATTAGGGTCTGTCTGCATGAAACCAAGATCAAAAATCTCTCGCAGGACCAGAGTTATGAGGCGGGAAACCGCAAGGTTTCTGACCTCTTGCGGCGCATCCGCCAAGGCCTCTATCGGGGCGCTGTCCACGAAATCCATTGCAAGGATGCGCATGGTGCTGTGGCGGGAATGGAAGCGTGGAACAATGAACCCCTCATCGGACTTCATAGCGGCCCCGAAATCCTCCAGAGCGGCCGCTTCGCGGGTGTAATCGGCCTCTTCATGCAGCTGTGCACGGGCTTCATCCAGCAAAGAGGTGATCTCCATCCCCTTGGGCAAAACGCCGGGCAGGCGCATCAGCCTGCCCAAGGTTGCAATGTCGCTGTCGATGCTTTCGGCAACACCGGGAAACTGCACTTTGACAGCAAGATCGCTGCCGTCGCGCAATCGCGCATGATGAACTTGGCCGATCGAAGCCGCTGCAATCGGCTGCACATCGAAACGCGCAAACTGCCTGTGCCAGTCCGGCCCCCATTCGGAATACAGGACCGATTTGAGCTGTTTGGGCGGCATGGCCGGAGCATTTGCCTGTAGCTGGCCCAATATTCCAGCCAGTTCGGGCGGCAGTGCAAAGCCATTCTCCATCGAGAGCATTTGCCCCAGTTTCATCGCGGCACCCCGCAAATGCCCCAACCCACCGGCAAGGCGCAGCGCATTCGCCGGAGTCAGCGCCGCCTGCGCAATATCCGGCCTGCGCCCGCGCAGCAACTCGGAGGTCAAGGCGCCAAGCGTCGACCCCAGAATACCGCCGGCGACACCGCTCATGCGGAGATTGCGCGCAAAGGCGCGTTGTGGGACAGGGCGGGCGCGCGTGATGGGGTCGTTTCGCATATTGGAAGAAGTGGCGTAACGGGGGCCAAAGTCCAGCGGAGTAGGTAAAATGAGCTTCGCAAGCCTTTTGTTAAGGGGGCTGCCGCCCCCACCCGACCTGTCGGCCGGGTTCCCCCGCGAGTATTTCAGGCAAGAAAATGTGGATAGTCGCTGACCAGAAGACGCAACGGTTGCTCATTGTCTTCGATTTTCGCGAACCGTGGTAGCGGTGGGTCAAAGATGTTGTCGGTCTGGTCATCATTGACTGTACTGACCTCTCCCACAAGGCAGTCTTCACCTTCGGCCCAGAACGCGTGCCAATCTCCGGGGCGCAAGGTGACGCTTTCGCCCGGCAATAGTTTGAGTGTGCTGCCTGCCGGAACCTGGCGCACTGCCCCGTCACACAAAAGCCGGACCGGTGCTTGAAGATCGCGCGCGCCTTCTGGGGTCGATGCAAAAACCTGCATCATAAGTGTGCCGCCCGCACGGTTGATAATATCTTCGGTTTTTTGCGCATGCCTGTGCATAGGACTGATCTGCGACACCCTGCTGATAAGCAATTTCTCTGCATAGACCATTCCTTGGCCTGCTTGCAGTTCTTTCATCGTTCCATTGCGCAGCGTGAAAAGCACAAGGCCAAGGCGCTCAAAATCAGACAGTCCATAATCTGTAATATCCCAACCCAGGCGGCGTTGCGCAATATGGCTGTAATCTGATGCCCGCAGCGCGTCCGGTGAGAGATGGGCAAAAGGTGGAAGAGACACCCCATGTTTGCGAAAGAAGGTGTCAGCATCAGCCAGAATTGAATTGATTTCAGATCGTTTCATTGCAGCTTCTGTCTGGTTTTGTCAGCCTCGTGAGAGTGCCACGACAAAGGGCTTCGGGAAAGCAGGATTGCGTGATGCCATTGCCCCGAAACGCAAAAACCCTCGTCTGCAGACGAGGGTTTTTGAATTGGCGCGGTTGACGGGGCTCGAACCCGCGACCCCCGGCGTGACAGGCCGGTACTCTAACCAACTGAGCTACAACCGCGCGATACGGGCCGTTTAGGCAATCCGCATACTGGCGTCAAGCATAAAGCTGTAAAAATCACCAATCCTGGCGCAAAAATCAGGCCCCCTGCTTGCCGCGCTTTCGTTGCCACGCAAGCCAGCCTAGAACAACAAGATACACAATATCAGCAACCACAAGTGTCACCCATGTCCGCAGAAACAAGAACCCGATGAATGCTGTCATACCGATCAAAATCCAGATCGCGTTTTCCCGTGCAATCCGCACTGCCTTGAGCGAGGGGGTCGGAAGACGAGAAACCATCAACAGGCCGATTCCTGCCAGATAGAGAGCCACCAAGACCGGAGCTTGAGACGGATCCAGCAAGCCAGACAAGCCCAGATAGACTGGCAAAAGCCCCAACATAGCCCCGGCAGGTGCCGGAACGCCAACAAAATGGCGCTGCGTTGCCCCATCAGGCGCTGCGCGCGAAATATTGAACCGGGCGAGTCGAAGGCAGGCGCATACAGCGAAGACCAGAACGAAAATCCAACCCACACCGGCCATCGGGCCAGCGAGAGCATAGCCAAATACCAGAATTCCAGGAGCGACCCCGAAGCTGACAAAATCGGCGAAGCTGTCCAGTTCTGCCCCGAAGGAACTTGCGGCATTGAGTTTGCGCGCAAGAATGCCATCAAACCCGTCCATAACGGCAGCGAATATGATCAGCGCTGCCGCCAATTCATACCTTTCGTCAAAAGTGTAGCGAATGGCGCTAAGCCCGGCGCACATGCCCAGAATTGTCACCAGATTGGGCACAAGCTGCAAAAGGGGTAAGCGCTCTCGCGTCATGTCTAGCGGGCCTCAGCCATGCGACGTGGCTCTGGACTGGTCAGGTCTGCAATGACCGTTTCTGCCGAGATCATTGTCTGGCCCAGCGCAACCATCGGCTCGACCCCTTCGGGCAGATAAACATCGACCCGAGAGCCAAACCGGATCATGCCAAACCTTTCACCCGTCGCAAGAACCTGCCCTTCTTCGACTTCGCACAGAATACGCCGTGCAACCAGACCTGCAATCTGGACAACTGCTATCTTGCGGCCATCTGGCATCTCGATTGCAAGTGAATTGCGTTCGTTATCTACACTCGCCTTGTCCAGCGAGGCATTGAGAAACTTGCCGGGCCGGTACGCGATCTTGCTGATCTTGCCCCCAATCGGTGCACGGTTCACATGGCAGTTGAACACGTTCATGAACACCGAAACACGGGTCAATGCCTGTGTCCCCATTTCCAGTTCGGCCGGGGGAACAGCTGGTTCGATCAGTGAGATGACGCCATCGGCAGGGCTGACAAGCAACCCGTCGCGAATAGGGGTCTGGCGGTCCGGGTCGCGGAAGAAATAATAGCACCAGACTGTCAGCACTACCCCCACCCAACCCAAAGGCTGCCATATCAGAAACAACAGCACCGTCACTGCTGCGAAAATACTGATGAACTTGTAGCCTTCCTTATGGATCGGCTTTATGACTGTCGAGAGCATGTCAGCGGCCATTTGGCTTCCTTCAATATGTTATACGGGGTCAATGTCGCCCTGTTCGCGTTCCGCGTGAAAATGGGACACAAACTGCTCAAGCACTCCGCCGGAAATTGCGTCCCGCAACCCCTGCATGAGACGCTGGTAATAGGTCAGGTTATGCCAGGTCAACAGCATCGAACCAATGATCTCATCGCTTTTGATCACATGGTGTAAATAGGCGCGACTGTAATTTCGGCAGGCCGGGCAGGAACACCCCTCCTCCAGAGGTCGCGAATCATCGCGGTGACGCGCGTTGCGCAGATTGACCGGGCCGCGTGCGGTCCAGCCCTGCCCTGTCCGCCCGGAGCGTGAGGGAAGAACACAGTCAAACATATCAACGCCGCGCTGGACTGCACCGACAATATCATCCGGTTTGCCCACCCCCATCAGATAGCGCGGCTTGTCCTCGGGCAGCTGGCCCGGCGCATAATCAAGGACCTGAAACATAAGGTCCTGCCCCTCGCCAACAGCCAGACCACCGATTGCATAGCCGTGAAAGCCAATCTCACGCAGCTTTTCGGCACTTTCGGCCCGTTGCTCCGGGTAGACGGAGCCTTGCTGTATTCCGAACAAGGCATGGCCGGGACGGTCACCAAAGGCATCGCGCGAACGCTTCGCCCAGCGCATCGACAATTCCATCGACGCTCGCGCAGTTTTCTCATCAGCAGGCCAGGGCGTGCATTCATCAAAGGACATCACGATATCAGACCCAAGCAAGCGCTGTATCTCCATCGTCCGCTCTGGCGTCAGCAGATGGCGTGACCCGTCGATATGGCTGGAAAACCGCACCCCCTCTTCGGTCAGCTTGCGCAAGGATGCCAGCGACATCACCTGAAACCCGCCCGAATCCGTTAGGATGGGTCGATCCCAGTTCATGAACCCGTGCAGCCCCCCCAGCGCGGCAATTCGCTCGGCTGTGGGGCGCAACATCAGATGATAGGTGTTGCCCAACAGAATATCGGCACCTGTCTCGCGCACCGACTCCGGCATCATGGCCTTAACTGTTGCGGCCGTTCCCACTGGCATGAAAGCCGGGGTGCGGATATCACCGCGCGGCGTCGAGATCGCGCCAGTGCGCGCACGCCCGTCACGAGCAGATATGTTGAAACTGAAACCCATGCACCCTGCCCTTTTCTCGTGTCCCTTTGGCGCAAAAGTTGCGCTTTGCCAAGTCTTGTACATTTTCTTG
>SLAT01000054.1 GCA_007126715.1 Roseinatronobacter sp. | reverse complement strand
GAACCGGCACCGCCGGGCAGGACGACGATTGCATCTGAATTTGTGAACATCACCTTTTTGCGTTCATGCATGGTTTCGGTGACGACCAGCATTCCCAGATCCCGCTTGCCGACTTCGGCCTGCATCAAATGCGTGGGAATAACCCCCATCGTGGCCGCCCCCGCCACCTGAGCGGCGCGCGCGACCTCGCCCATGATGCCGATATCTCCGGCACCGTAAACAAGCCGCCAACCATGCCGGGCCATCATCTCGCCAACTGCGCGGGCATCCAGGGCAAATCGTGGGTCGGTGCCAGCACGTGACCCACAAAAGACACATAGTGAACGGGTCTGTTCTGACATCTGGAACAATTGTTCTCCTGAATTGCTTTACTATCGGTTACCTAGATTGCTACAGTCTTGCAAGTGCAAGTCGGTTGCGTGGTTTCAAGGGGCGCGCGATGCTGAAATACCTTCTAAAAGACACGGTTGCGCAATGGCTTGTCGGATCGGTTGCGGTGGCTGGTGCGGCCAGCGTTGCCTATATGCTGGTCTTCCCGTCAAATGAGCCGCAGACCGGACTGCCCGCGCCAAGCGTCATGACGGGAGAGCCGGCTGGCCTTGATCTGCCGCCCGATGACCCCGGGCCTGACCTACAGGCTGCGTTGATGGCCCCTGCTATAGCGCCACCTAGTTTCGATCTGGTGCGCGTGACCGATCTTGGCGATGTGCTGATTGCAGGCAAAGCCCCCGCAAGCAGTACCGTAACAGTCTTGATCGATGAGAGCCCTGTTGCGCAAACCGTGAGTACAGCGGCTGGGGAATTCGTGCTGATGTTCGATGTTCAGCCAAGCGTCGCGCCGCGCGTATTGGAACTGGAGGTGCGTCTGCCGAATGGGGACAGGTTGCGTTCGCTTGATACGCTGATGCTTGCACCACGCAGCGACCGCTTGGTTGCAGAGGCAGATGGCGCACAGACAGGAGCAGTGCAGACAGCACGCACGGTTGAAGTTGCGCCACTTTTCCCGGAAGCGTCCGAAGCAGCCCCTTCGCCAGTTATTTCCGCACCGAGGGTTGCAGGCGAAACACAGCCCGAGGCTGTAGGGGTGCCTGCCACGGAAGAACAACCTCGCACAGAGTTGTCTGAACTGTCTGGACAAAGCGCACCGCTTGCGGTCCTGATGCGCGCTGATGGCAGCGTGCAGCTTCTTGGAGAGGCGGGTCAGCTAGATACACAGCCGGCTTCTGGCAGCAATGTCAGCATTGATGCCGTAACCTATGATGCAGGCGGCGATGTTGCGCTGAGTGGTCGCACCCGAATGGGCGCTGCGGATATCCAGATATATCTGGATAACCAGCCCATCCTGCGCGCGCGCGCCAGTTCTGACGGGAATTGGCAGGCGCAGCTTCAAGGCATAGAGCGGGGAGTTTACCGTTTGCGGGTGGATGAACTGGATGATGCCGCACAGGTAACATCCCGCGCAGAAATCCCGTTCGAGCGTGTCGTGCCGGAAATTGCGCGCGAAGCCGCTGGCCCACAGGCGCTGATCGTACAGCCGGGCAATACCCTATGGGCCATGTCACAACAGCAATTTGGCGACGGCGCACGTTATATGCGGATTTTTGATGCCAATCGCGACCAGATCCGTAACCCTGACCTGATCTATCCGGGGCAGGTGTTCATCCTGCCGCAAAATACAGACGAAGCCGGGCCTGACTGAGGCGGGGTTGCCTTCTGGCAACCCGGGCCCGATTTCTTTGCACAAGGCTTGACCCGTCTGTTTTTATGCCCAATTCTTGTGCGTGCGGGGACGACCTTGCAAAAGTATCTTCAAAGCCAGGACGACCTGGTCCGACAGGAGGATCAGATGCCCTGGATTTATCTAGCCATTGCCGGTGTACTAGAAGTGGTCTGGGCCTTCGCGATGAAGCAATCAATGGGCTTCACGCGGATTGTGCCAACCATGATAATGGGTGTGTCGATGCTGGGCAGTTTCGCGCTGCTGGCTATTGCGATGAAAACCTTGCCACTGGGCACCGCCTATACGGTCTGGACCGGGATAGGCGCAGTCGGGGCCTTTACTGTGGGCATCATGGCATTGGGAGAAGCGGTTACACCGATGCGTGTGGCGGCGGCAGCGATGATCGTCGGCGGTCTTGTGTTGATGAAGCTGTCAGGCACGGGCGAGACGTGACTCTGCCGCTCTGGTCTTTTCCGGGGCGCGGGCCTAGATAGCACGGATATATGCAAGAAAGCCCGACATGACTGCGACTGACCCGAGTGCTACAGCGCAAGACGCGCCACCTGTTCCGACAGCTTCGCAGGAACGCGCAAGCGGTTTGCGCACGATCAAGCGGGTCATCCCGTATCTGTGGCCGGCAAATGCAGGTTGGGCGCGCAAGCGTGTCGTTCTTGCATTGCTGATGCTGGTTCTGGCCAAGCTGGTCGCGGTCGGAACCCCGTTTTTCTACAAGGGCGCGGTCGATGCGCTTGCGGGCGAAGGGGCCACGTGGTTTCTGGCCGTCGGCGCGATCGGTCTGACTGTGGCATATGGCGTCGCACGATTGATGGAAATCGGGTTTCAGGAATTACGCAATATCCTGTTCACCCGCGTGGGCCAGCGCGCATTGCGCCAACTGGCGCTGGAGACATTCCAGCATATTCACCGGCTAAGCCTGCGCTATCACATCACCCGCAAGACCGGCGGGCTTAGCCGGATCATCGAGCGCGGCGTGAAGGGCGTGGATTTCCTGCTGCGTTTCCTGCTGTTCTCGATCTTTCCACTCATGCTGCAACTGCTGATGATTGCGGTCATCTTCTTCTGGCTGTTCGATGTGTGGTATCTGGTCACGGTCGTGGTGACGATCAGCCTTTATGTCTGGTTCACCTTTCGCATAACCGAATGGCGCGTCACCCAGCGCCGGATCATGAACCGGCAGGATACGGACGCCAACCAAAAGGCCATCGACAGCCTGCTGAATTTCGAGACGGTCAAGTATTTCAACGCTGAAGCGATGGAAGCCAGCCGCTATGACGGGGCAATGGCCCAATATGAAGAAGCGGCGGTGAAGACGAACTATTCGCTGGCATTCCTGAATTTTGGGCAGGCATTGCTGATCACCTCGGGGCTGGTGACGGTTATGGTGCTGGCCGCGATTGGCGTGCAACGGGGCGATCTGACAGTGGGCGATTTCGTCATGGTGAACGCTTATATGATTCAGATCACCATGCCGCTGAATTTTCTGGGAACCGTATACCGCGAAATCCGGCAGGCGCTGGTCGATATGGCCGAAATGTTCGACCTGCTGGACCAGCCGCCAGATGTCAGCGATGCGCCGGATGCGAACACAGTGCAGGTCAGCAAGGGCGAGATCTGTTTCGAGCAGGTTGAATTCGGCTATGATGCGGCACGCCCGATCCTGAAAGGAATTAACCTGACAGTCGCAGGCGGCGAGACTGTTGCGATTGTCGGCCCGTCCGGGTCAGGCAAATCGACCATTGGGCGCCTGCTGTTCCGGTTTTATGATGTGACGGGCGGTGCAATTCGCATCGACGGGCAGGATTTGCGGTCCGTGACACAATCCAGCCTGCATGGGGTGATTGGTGTTGTCCCGCAAGACACCGTGCTGTTCAATGACACGATTGCCTATAACATTGCCTATGGGCGCGAAGGGGCCAGCCGCGAAGAGATCGAGGCCGCTGCCAAGGCTGCGCGGATACATGATTTCATTTTGTCCCTGCCTGAAGGCTATAACACAGCCGTGGGCGAGCGCGGCCTGAAACTGTCAGGCGGTGAAAAGCAGCGTGTGGGTATTGCGCGGACCTTGCTGAAAAACCCGCCCATCCTGCTGCTGGATGAAGCGACCAGCGCATTGGACACGCAGACCGAGCAGAGCATTCAGGACAGCTTGCGCCAGATGGGCAAAGGCCGCACGGTGCTGACGATTGCGCATAGATTGTCCACTGTGGTGGATGCTGACCGCATCATCGTGCTGGATGACGGGCATATCGTAGAGGAAGGCTCTCACGAGGGGCTGTTGGCGCAAAACGGGCGCTACGCGGCGATGTGGGCGCGCCAGAGCGTCGAGGTGGAATGACACCGGCAAGGCAAAACGCCCTGCCTTTGGCACCCCCGGATATGTTGGCCGTTATGGCCCGGGTGGCGCAAAGGGGGGTGCGCGCGGCAGGGCGTGCCCGGCTGCGCGGGCGGGCCAGTTGCCTGTGGGGGCGCCATGCAACCCTATGATGTCATTATCCTTGGCGCAGGGGCCGCAGGCATGTTCTGCGCCATCGAGGCCGGGCGGCGGGGCCGCCGCGTTGCGCTGATCGATCATGCAAAAGCCCCGGGCGAGAAAATCCGTATCTCGGGTGGGGGACGGTGCAATTTCACCAATCTCGATATTCGCCCCGAACGCTTTTTGTCCCAAAACCCGCGTTTTGCCCGATCTGCACTGTCACGCTATACGCAGCATGATTTCATTGCGCGGGTCAATGCGGCCGGAATTGCATGGCATGAAAAGACGCTGGGCCAGTTGTTTTGTGACGGCTCTGCGCGCGAGATCATCGCCATGCTGTGCAAGGATATGGCGGAGGCGGGGGTAGACCTGAAGCTTGCAACCCGTATCGAGGAGGTCCAGCATTCCGATGGCTTCAGCGTTCGCACCAGTGCCGGGGAGTTGCGTGCGCCCAAGCTGGTGGTTGCGACGGGTGGCAAATCAATTCCCAAGATGGGGGCAAGTGGGCTTGGCTATCAGCTTGCCACCCGCTTCGGGCTGGAGCTGACAGAAACGCGCCCCGCACTGGTCCCGCTGACCTTTACCTCTGAACAACTGGATGAGATGAAACCGCTGGCGGGCCTCTCTGTTTCCGCCAGCGTGCGTTATGGCAGGATCGCTTTTCGCGAGGGGTTGCTGTTCACGCATCGCGGTTTGTCCGGCCCGTCGATCCTTCAGATTTCAAGCTATTGGCGCGAGGGAGAGGAGATTGATATCGACCTTGCGCCAGATGTGGATATAGCGGCGACACTGGCCGCAGAAAAACAACTCCGCGGGCGACAGAGTCTTTCTGTGGCGCTAAGCGCGCATCTGCCCGAGAAACTTGCGCGCCAGATCGTGGCGCGTTCCGGGCTGGCTGGAAACCTGGCGGATCAGCCCAAGGCAAAGTTGCAGGCGCTGGCGCAAGATGTGTCCGGTTGGCGTGTGCGCCCTGTTGGAACCGAGGGCTACAGGACAGCCGAAGTCACACTGGGCGGCGTTGACACGCGCGGCCTCGATGCCCGAACGATGGAAACCCGCCATCTGCCCGGATTGCACTTCATCGGCGAGGTCGTCGATGTCACGGGCTGGCTGGGCGGCTATAATTTCCAATGGGCATGGTCATCAGGCTGGGTAGCCGGGCAGGCCGTCTGAGGGTATGGCCAGATCATGCCTCCGATTGACGCATCTGGCCTTCGCCGTCTGATATAAGCTCTCCAATGACTGCTTGGAGCCCGTTGTGTTCAATGCTTCGCAATGCGCGAGTGTCTGCTTCGCCAAATATGATTGGGTTAGCGGTCGATTGATCGATTGGCTAAGGACTTTGACAGCCAGATCAGCACGCCAACGACAACTCCCCAGAACGCGCCGCTTATGCCGAAAAGCGTCATGCCGCTTGCTGCGATCAAGAAAGTCAGCGCTGGCGCTTCCAACTGGTTGCGTTCACTGAATGCCGCCGAGATCGAGCCAACGAAAGCGGGGACAAGCGCAAGTCCAGCCACCGCAGTGATGAGGGCGAGCGGCGCAAGACTGGCCAATGACGTGACCAGCGCGGCCGCAAAAGCCAGCAATACATATACGATGCCCGATGTGATAGCGGCCCAGTAGCGTGTTGCGGGATCGCGGCCAGCGTCCTCACCTGCCATCATCGCTGCCGTGATCGCGGACATGTTGACAGGAATCGACCCGAACGGTGCAAAGGCGAGGCTGACAATGCCTGTTTTCCGGATCAGCGGTTGGCGTTCCACCGAGTAGCCGTTCAACTCCAAGACCGCAAAGCCGGGGATGTTTTGTCCCGCCATTGTCACCAGATAAAGCGGCAGAGCGATGGAAAAGAAGGACTGGATCGTGAAAATCGGGGCGGTTGGTGTGAAGGCCGGGAGCCATAGCATATCGGTTTGAAGAGCGTCGGCTGACGTATCTACAGTGACATAAAGAACGACAAGAAACGCAAGTACAGCAAAAGGCATT
>SLAT01000333.1 GCA_007126715.1 Roseinatronobacter sp. | reverse complement strand
GTGGTTCGATAGCGGCTCGACCCATGCATTTGTGTTGCGCGACCGTGAAGATGGCGCGCCCGACGGGATTGCGGACCTGTATCTTGAAGGCACTGACCAGCATCGCGGGTGGTTCCATTCCTCGATGCTGCAAGCCTGCGCGACCAAGGGCCGCGCACCTTATCATGGGGTGCTGACACACGGGTTCACGATGGACGAAAAGGGCATGAAAATGTCCAAATCGTTGGGAAACACGGTCGCCCCGCAAGAAGTGATCGATGAATACGGCGCGGATATCCTGCGCCTGTGGGTTGCGCAATCCGATTACACGGTCGATCTGCGCATCGGCAAGGAAATCCTGAAAGGGGTGGCCGACAGTTATCGGCGTTTGCGCAATACCATGCGCTTCATGCTGGGCAACCTGTCCGGCTTTGACGATGCCGAACGGGTCGCGACTGCGGATATGCCCGAACTGGAACAATGGGTCCTGCACCGGCTGGCAGAGCTGGATGCAGAGGTGCGCAAAGGCTATGCCGCCTATGATTTTCAGGGTGTCTTCCAGAAACTGTTCAGTTTTGCGACTTCGGATCTGTCTGCCTTCTATTTCGACATTCGCAAGGATGTCTTGTATTGCGACCCTGCCGACAGCCTGCGCCGCCGCGCCGCGCGGACTGTGCTGGATATCCTGTTCCATCGCCTGACCACATGGCTGGCCCCGGTTCTGGTGTTCACAACGGAAGATGTGTGGCTGTCGCGCTTTCCCGGTGATGATGCCTCGGTGCATTTGCAGGATTTTCCCGATACACCTGCCGACTGGCTGAATGAGCCGCTTGCGCAGAAATGGCTTGGGGTGCGGCAGGCGCGGCGTGTGGTGACGGCCGCGTTGGAAATCCAGCGCCGCGACAAGGTGATCGGTGCCTCGCTTGAGGCGGCGCCCGTGGTGCATGTGCGCGATGAACAGGTATTCGCCGCGCTGAAGTCACTGGATTTTGCCGATATCTGCATCACATCGGCCATCGCCCTGACCGCAGACCCGATCCCGGCAGAGGCGTTCCGCCTGCCTGAAGTGCAAGGCGTTGGCGTGATCTTTGAACATGCCGAAGGCGAGAAGTGTCAGCGTTGCTGGAAGATCAGCCCGGACGTTGGCACGCATAAACATCAGGGCACTTGCGCGCGATGTTCTGCGGCGCTGGGCTAAGGCGCATGCCTTGACCTTCTGTCATTTGGGTTAGATATATTCGTATTCGTGATTATGTCTGACCCGAATGGAAGGAAAATGTATGAAGCTGCGTGTTGTGAACGGCTTGTTGATGGGAACGATCATGTCCGTCATCATGTCGGGTTTCATCACCTTGGTGAATACAGGCTGGGACAGTGAGTTTGTGCTGCGCTGGCTGCGTGCCTGGGCCGTGGCATGGGTGATCGCTGTCCCGCTGTCGGTCGTGGTCGGACCCATCGCGCGCAAATGGGCAGAGGCATTGGTCAAGCCCTGAAACACGCGCGCCAGACTTGCAGCCACGCAACGCAGCGCTACCTGCGCAGCGACAGATTGCAAGGATGAAAAATGAAGCGTGCACTGGTAATCGGCGCATCCGGGGGCATTGGTCAGGCGCTTTGTGCGGAAATGAAGCATCAGGGCTGGCAGGTCACGGGCCTGTCACGCAGTGCAGATGGGCTGGATGTAACCGATGAGGGGTCAATCAGCCGTCATCTTGATGCGCTTGAGGGGCCGTTTGAGCGCATAATCATTGCCACTGGCGCGCTGGAAATTGCTGGACACAGCCCCGAAAAGGCGCTCAAGCACCTGACATCCGAAAGCATGGCACTTCAGTTCGCGCTAAATACCATTGGCCCAGCGCTGGTCATGAAACACGCAATCGCGCTTTTGCCGCGCGATGCGCCTTGCGTCATGGCGGCATTGTCGGCGCGGGTAGGGTCCATCGGCGATAACAGGGCAGGGGGCTGGCACAGCTACCGCGCTTCAAAGGCCGCACTGAACCAGATCATTCGCGGAGCGGCGATTGAATTGGGGCGCACGCATCGCCACAGCGTTTGCGTGGCTCTGCATCCGGGCACTGTGGCAACGCCGTTCACTGAAAAATATCTGGGCCGCCATCCGGCTGTCGCGCCGCAAGACGCGGCTGCCAACCTGACCCGGGTGATGGACAACCTGACGCCGGACCAGTCGGGGCAGTTTTTCGACTGGGCGGGAAAGGCGGTGGCATGGTGAAGCTGGTTCTGGTGCTGGGGGATCAACTCAGCATGGATGTTCATGCGCTGCGCGAGGCCGACAAGGATTGCCATATCGTCGTCATGGCCGAGGTTGCTGCCGAGGCAGAATATGTGCCCCATCACCCGATGAAAATCGCCTTTCTGTTCACAGCCATGCGCAAATTCGCGGCTGAACTGCGCGAGAAGGGCTGGACAGTTGCTTACACGACACTGGATGACCCGGCGAATGCAGGCTCGATCCCCGGTGAATTGCTGCGTCGGGCCGAAGAGTTTGGCGCGGCGGCGGTGCTGGCCACGGAACCGGGCGAATTTCGCCTGATAACCGCGCTACAGGACACACCCTTGGATGTGACCCTGCTGGCCGATGACCGTTTCTTATGTTCTCATCAGGAATTCGAGGCCTGGGCCGAAGGGCGCAAGGCGCTGCGGATGGAGTATTTCTACCGCGAGATGCGCCGCAAGACCGGCCTGCTGATGGAGGGTGACAAGCCCGAAGGCGGGAAGTGGAATTTTGACCACGAAAACCGCAAGCCTGCCAAGCAGGACTTGTTTCGCAAAGGGCCGCCAAAGGCGCAGGGCGATCCGGTTCTGGCAGAGGTGCTGGATCTGATTGATGCGCGGTTTGGCGGTAATTTCGGCGCATTGCGGCCGTTCCCCTATCAGACGGACCGCGCCGGGGCGTTGCGCGCGCTGGATCATTTCATCACCCACGCATTGCCGGAATTCGGGGCCTATCAGGATGCGATGCTGCAAGATGATCCGCATCTCTATCATGCGGTGATTTCACTGTATTTGAATGCCGGTCTGCTGAATGTGTTGGAAATCTGCAAGAAGGCCGAGGCCGCTTACCACGCTGGACATGCCCCCCTGAACTCGGTCGAGGGGTTTATCCGCCAGATCATCGGCTGGCGCGAATTCATGCGCGGCATCTATTTTCTTGAAGGGCCGGATTATACGCGGCGCAACGCGCTGAACCATCAGCGTAAACTGCCAAGCCTGTATTGGGGCGCTGAAACGCGCATGAACTGCATGGCGCAAGCCATTGGGCAAACACGCGATCTGGGCTATGCGCATCATATTCAGCGCCTTATGGTAACCGGCAATTTCGCGCTGCTTGCCGGGATCAATCCTGCGCAAGTGCATGAATGGTATCTGGCCGTCTATGTCGATGCCTATGAATGGGTCGAGGCACCGAATGTTGTGGGTATGTCGCAATTCGCTGATGGTGGCGTGGTGGGGTCAAAACCCTATGTCAGCTCGGGCGCCTATATCGACCGGATGTCGGATTACTGCAAGTCGTGCCACTACAAGGTCAAGGAGAAGACCGGCGAAACTGCCTGCCCGTTCAACCTGCTCTATTGGCATTTTCTGATCCGCCACCGCGAACGGTTCGAAGGCAATCCGCGAATGGCCCAGATGTACCGCACCTTTGACCGGATGGATGAGGGGCGCCGCAAGACCGTGCTAAGTGACGCCGATGCGTTTCTTGACCGCATGAGCAAGGGCGCGCTGGTATAAAACTCTGGCTTGCCCCGGCTTTCCCTCTCGCCTATCCATTGATGTATGAGCACAATCCGCTTCACCGATCTGGCCCTGAACCTGCCCGCAACTGTTCCATTCGTGGGGCCAGAGGCGCATATGCGCGCCGCGGGCCGCCCTTTTCGGGCGCGATTGGGGGCCAATGAAAGCGGGTTCGGGCCTTCGCCCAAGGCGATTTCCGCAATGCAATCCGCCGCGCCCGAGGCATGGATGTATGGCGATAGTGAATGTTTCGAGTTGCGCATGGCGCTGGCCGCCCATCACCAGATCGCGCCCGAAAATATTCTGGTGGGAGAGGGGATTGACAGCATACTTGGCAATCTGGTGCGGCTGATGGTTGCACCGGGAGATGCGGTTGTGACCTCGGATGGCGCTTACCCGACTTTCAATTACCACGTTGCAGGCTTTGGCGGGGAGTTGCACAAGGTGCCATATCGTGATGACCACGAAGACCCCGCCGCCTTGCTTGTGCGTGCCGAACAGGTCGGTGCAAAGCTTTTGTATTTCTGTAATCCCGACAACCCGATGGGCAGTTGGCACAGCGCCCGGATTGTTCAGCGCATGATCGACGCTGTGCCCGAAGGCACGCTTCTGGTGCTGGACGAGGCCTATATAGAAGCCGCACCCGATGGCACGGCCCCGGCGCTAAACGCTGACAATGCACAGGTCATCCGCTTGCGCACCTTCTCGAAACTTTATGGTCTGGCAGGCTTGCGTATTGGTTATGCAATCGGTGCGGCTCCGCTGATTGCGATGTTCGACAGTATCCGCAACCATTTCGGGGTCGGACGCATTGCACAGGCTGGTGCCTTGGCGGCGCTGCATGATCAGAAATGGCTGGCGCAGGTGCAGGCCGAGTTGGGAGCAGCCCGCAAGATGCTGTCCGAGATTGCGTCCGATAACGGGCTGCATGCCCTGCCTTCGGCGACGAATTTCGTGACAATGGATTGTGGCCGCGACGGGGAATTTGCCCGCAAACTGGTGCAGGCGCTTATGGCGCGCGATGTCTTTGTGCGGATGCCTTTCGTCGCACCGCATGATCGCTGCATCCGTGTCTCTGCGGGGCCGCCTGCTGATATGGCTGTCTTCGCCGAAGTCTTACCCCAAGCCTTGCGCGAAATCTGATCCTGGTGCTGGTGTCCCTGCGCCTATGGGCTGTAGGGGAACTTGCATTGAGGTTTTGTTCTCTGGCCTTGTAGCGGGGCGGGCTAAAGGGGTCGCGAAGCGGGACAAATCTGCCGTTCACGCGCTTTTAACTGCGCGGAGCAAAGGCCGAAGGCCGCCGCGACTCAAAGGGCCGCCCCCACGGCACGGCTATTTGGCTGCCACCAGTGCAAAGATTTGATCTTTTGCGGATTCGGCCAGCATAAAACGTTATAGATCGAAGGCAGGATCGCCGCACCGCGGCTTCGCGCTTCCATCCACCGTTCGCAACGCCCTCAAATCACCGCGATAGGCTTGAGCGCCGCATCGCGCGCAACGGGTCATATCGCGACTGGAAACCGCAAGCCCATTATGCGAACCTAACCGCCAGTGTGGCTCATGTGGCGCGAGACCTGCCCATCCACAGTCTGCCGCGAGTAATCGAAATCATGGCCCTTGGGCTTGCGCAGGATCGCTGCGCGAATTGCGTCTTCCAGCAACGCATTATCGGGATCGGCCCGCAAGGGCGCGCGCAGATCGGCCATATCTTCCTGCCCCAGACACATATACAATTCGCCGGTACATGTCAGGCGCACTCTGTTGCAGCTTTCGCAGAAATTATGCGTCATCGGGGTGATGAAACCGATTTTCTGGCCCGTTTCCTCCAGCCGGACATAGCGTGCAGGCCCGCCCGTACGCTCTGCCAGATCGGTCAGGCTGAACCGTTCGGCCAGTCGCGCGCGCAGGTCTTTCAGCGACCAATACTGGTCCAGCCGGTCTTCATTGCCCAGATCGCCCATCGGCATGACCTCGATAAAGGTCAGGTCCATGCCGCGCGTGGCGCACCAGTCCTGCAGGGTGAACAACTCATCCTCGTTAAAGCTTTTCAACGCCACGGCATTGATCTTGACGCGCATCCCCGCTTCCTGTGCCGCCTCGATCCCGTCCAGCACTTGTGCCAGCCTGCCCCAGCGGGTGATATCGGCGAATTTCTTGTCATCCAGCGTATCAAGCGAGACATTGATACGCCGCACCCCGCAATCGGCCAGATCGCGCGCGAAGCGGCGCAACTGGCTGCCATTGGTGGTCAGCGTCAATTCCTTCAGCGCGCCCGAGTCCAGATGCCGGCGCATCGCCTGAAAATAGGTCATGATGCCCTTGCGCACCAAAGGCTCGCCACCAGTGATGCGCAGCTTCTCCACACCCAGACGGATGAACGTGCTGCTGATCCGGTCCAGCTCCTCCAGCGTCAGCAATTCCTTCTTGGGCAGGAAGGTCATGTTCTCGGCCATGCAATAGACGCAGCGGAAATC
>SLAT01000215.1 GCA_007126715.1 Roseinatronobacter sp. | reverse complement strand
GCGCGCGGCTGATGTGTTCGTCTTTCCTTCGCGCACTGGACGAAAACCTTGCCGATGCGATCCGCCGTGCCTTCGCGGCGCCGGGCGATGGTAAAATGCGCAGTGCACATGTCGCTGAGCGATATAACTGGGAAGTGGTAGCCGACAGCTTTCTTGGTTAACGTGCGAAAAGCTGCAAAACCGACCTGTCCGGCCAGCCTTAAAGTATCAATCAAAACTGAAACATGGTTTTTGCGCTTCGCTTTGGGTGACCAGTTGAACGACAGTTCTTTCCATGCGCCGCGGCTTGATGCGGCACTCACCGTGACGCGCAGTCATTGCGATTGTCAGAGGCTCTTATGCAAGAGACAGGCTTGTGTCATCGAAACCCAGTGAGATGTGATACCTTCCGACGACTCACCCTAAAAATATGGCCCAATGGCGGTGAACCTGCCTATCTTGTTGATAACCGCTTGAACGCCGCAGTCCGGTATGGCGCGTTGCGTGCGCCATAGCCATTATAGGCGTTCTTGCGGGACACGATTTCAAAGAAGAAACCATCACCATGTGGTGTGGAGTAAAGCTGGAAAAACTCGCCTCCTGCCGGGTCCCGATCATATAGAATATTGGCCGCGCCAAGATCAGTGACAAAACTATCGGACAGGTCGAAAGTGCTGGCGAGATCCTCGTAATATGATTGTGGAATGGGCAAGGCGGTGAAGCTCGTTTTCGCGAGCGCCTGCGCTGTTTCAAAAACGTCATCCGTGTGAAACGCGATATGCTGGACAGAAGCACCATAGCTGTCGGACAAAAACCGTCCTGCAAAGGTGCGGTGTGTTTCGACGCCGTTCATCGTCAGCCTGAAGCTCCCATCCTCTGTCTGTAGCGCGCGCGACCGCACAGGCCCGCCTGCATCCGCGACGCGGGTCTCTGACGCTTTGTCAACATCGAACAGGGCAGCATAGAATTGGGCCCATCCCGGCAGCTCTCTGAGCTGCATAACCTGGGCGAGGTGATCGATGCGTCTTAGCCCTGTCTGCTGCGCCCCGGTCGCCTGCGGCAAGGGCAGGAATTCATGTTCCCAAATGCGGCGCAGATCGCTTTTGCGGTCCAGAAAATGCAGCACTGATCCCCCGACGCCACGAACAGCGGGAATGTTCATTTCATCGGGGTGGCGTGTCTGGTGAAAGCGCCTTGCGCCCAACGCTTCGGCGCGCCGGGCGGCGGCTTCGGCGTCGGGTACTGTCAGGCCAATATCGCAAATGCTGGTGCCATGCATGACCTGCGCGGAATGCGCGTAACCTGTTGGCTCTGAATTCACCACGATCCGGATGTCATTCTGCTGCCATAGCGCAACCCGGCGGGATTTATGTTTTGCCACAGGCGCGAAGCCAAGACATGACAACATCCGACCAAGTGAGTGCGCCTGTTCTTCATCGGCGGTGAATTCGACAAAGGCCACATCCTCGACCCGTGACGGGGGTGGAAATTCTGGCAGGTTCAAGTTCAGGCTGGGTTCAGCGCGCCTGGCCGAATCGGCCAAGGTGACAAGCGCGCGATGTCCATCGAGCGCAAGGTTGCGCGTGCTGGGCCGGGATTTGTCCTGACGCAGATCAAGCCCAAGACTACCGCCATACCCGGTCGCAAGCACAGCGCGCAGAAATGTCAGCAACGGCAGATCGCCTTCGCCCGGCAACATGCGAAATCCGCGCGACTTGAATTCAACATCCATTTCGACCACGGGTGCGTCGGCCATCTGGACGTGGAAAATACGCTCGGCGGGAATTGCGCGGATGCTCTCGGGCGACAGGCCGCGTGCCAGCACATGGAAACTGTCCAGAACCAGACCCAGCGCGGGATGATCGGCGCGGCGGATAATTTCCCACGCGTCGCGGTAGTCGCTGATGTGGCGGGCCTGTGCGCGGGGTTCAAGCCCGATGCGCAAGCCCCGCGCAGCGGCGCAGTCTGCGGCATTGCGCAGATCCTCGGCCATGCGGTCAATGCCGCCAAGGCTTTGGGGGTCGGATGGTGCCTTGAGCAACAAAAGCCCGCAATTCAACGCCGACATGATATCAAGGCGGCGTTCCAATTGGGCGAGGGCGCGCTTACGGTCAGGCATTCCGGGAAGTGCCAGCGTGGTCTGAAGCAGGGTCACGTCCAGACCGTGATCGCGCACAAGTTGGCGGATTTCGCTTGGTGTACTTCCCTGCACTGCAAAATCCTGCTCAGAGATCTCGATCCCGTCAAAGCCTGCCGCAGCAAAGGCAGCAAGCTTATCTTCCAGCGTGTCAGAAACGGAAAGTGACGAGATCGAGGTTTTCATGGCGCATGCTCCGGCAATTGAAGGTCATTCGGTCGTCGCATGTCCGCCCGTGCCATCGGGCGAGTAGATATCCAGAATGTTCCAATGCCCTGAAGTAGGGGTCGGGTTGTTGATCATCGCGACATCGATGACCGTTGGCCTACCGCTGGCGATTGCGGCTTCCAGCGCCGGTCTGAACTCGGCGGCGCTGCGGATGCGAACACCATCACAGCCATAGGCCCGCGCAATCGCCGCGTAGTCTGGTGTCTGCTCTGTGCCATCGGCTGCGCGCGGAAAGGTCGTGCCGTGTGTCAGGCCGTAATTGGCCTTTTGCAGCCCGGCGATAGTGCCATAGGCGTTGTTGTTCATGATGATCCAGATCACCGGCGCGTTCTCGGCCACGGCGGTGGCCAGAACGGCGGGGTTCTGGCCAAAACCACCATCGCCGACAAGGCTGATGACAGCCCGGTCGGGCGCTGCGATCTTTGCCCCAAGCGCGGCGGGCGGCCCGAAGCCCATAGTGGCGAACCCGCCGGGAATGAGGGTCGATCCGGGCGTCAGAATGTCGAATTGCTGCGCCACACCGTTCTTGTTCCAGCCCACATCCGAGGTCAGGATGCCGTCTTTGGGCATTGCTGCACGCAAATCAGCCAGAATGCGCTCGGGCATCATCGGGAACGCATCTGAGTTTTGCAAATCGGCATTCTGTGCTGCAAAGGCGGCGCGCTCTGATGCGATGCGTTCCGCACGACCATCGGGCGCGCGGCCCTGTGGCAGTATCTCGCGCGCGACACGGTTCAGCACGCGCAGCGCGGATTTAAGATCGGCCACCGCGCCAATCTCTGCCGGGTAGTTCCGCCCAATTTCCTGCGGCTCAATGTCGATATGGATCAGCTTTGACCCGTCCCCGCCGATATTGAACGTGTAATCGGGATACCAGCTTGAACAATCCGCTTCCTTGAACCGTGTTCCCAGTGCCTGAATCCAGTCAGCGGCAAGGGTCGTTTCGTTCGTGAATCTCATCCCCCAAAAGCCGGTCATTCCCAGAACCAGTGGGTGGTCATCTGCGAGCATCCCCTTGCCCATCAGGGAATGGCTGACGGGAATATGCATGTGATCGACGAAGTCGCGCAATTCGTCATAGGCTTGCGCCAGCGCGATCCCACCGCCGACATGGATGACAGGTGCCTTTGCATCTGCCAGACGCGCCACGATCTGCCGCGCGATGTCTTCGTCCAATGACGGCTTTGCAAGTGTGCGCTGCCGGCCGCGCACACGGTCCCAAAGGGCTGTATCAATCTGCGCAGAGAAGAAATCCATCGGCACATTGACCAGAACCGGGCCGGGCTGGCCGGATTCTGCGAGCGTAAACGCCTTTTCCAGAATCTCCGGCAGCAGGTCGGGTGTATCGACGCGCCATGCCCGTTTCACGAAGGGGCGATAGATTTCATATTGGCTGGCATCCGAATGCAGGTTCACTTCCTGATGCGGGTGCTTGCCGTAGTAATAGCTGGGTACATCGCCCGCGATAACGACCATCGGGATACAATCAAGCGCGGCATTTGCCACGCCGGTTGCTGCATTGGTCAGGCCGGGTGACAGATGCGACAGCAGCACCGAGGCGCGCCCTGTGACCCGCGCATAGCCATCTGCGGCATGGGCGCTGATCTGTTCGTGGCGGACATTTATGAAGCGCAGGCTGGAATTGGCCATGGCTGACAGCACCGCGATATTGGTATGACCGCACAGCCCGAAAATGTGGCGCACGCCGCGCGCCTCGAGGTAGCGCACCAGTTGCGGGGCCATAAGATCAGTCTTGCCGGAGCGAAATGCACCATCCATCACATCACCTCTGTGTTGTAGAATTCGCCAAAAAGTTCCGCATCCGAGGGGCGGTCTTCGGGTATGGGGCGTGCGACCCATGTGACATTCATGTAATGCTTGAGGCTCACATTCTCGTTGGTGATATTGCCCCCCCCAGATCCCGCAGCCAAGGCTAGAGGTCATCGGCATTCCATTGGTGAAACTGCCGGCATTGGCCTTGGACTGCGGCTGGCGCACCATCACCCGGCTGATCGGCGCATTCATTGCATGGCGCAGGATGTGATCCTCGTTGAAGGAATAGATCCCGCAACTATGGCCCTTGCCGCCCACGTCATAGATGGCGCGGACCTTGGCCAGCGCGTCGTCGAAATCAGCGGCGCGGTATAGTGCCATGACAACGCATAGTTTCTCGCCAGAAAACTTGTGGTCGCGCCCGATCTGGTCTTGCTCAACCATGATGAACCGCGCGTCACCCGGAATGGTGAAGCCTGCAATTTCTGCGATCCGCTGCGCCGCAATCGCCACGGTTTCCACGCGGCGGCTGCCATCGTCCTTCCACAAGGCGCGCGCAAGCAGCGCCTTTTCCTCGGCGCTGCACAGATAGCCGCCCTGTGCAATCAGGGCGGCTTTCATCGCATCGTAAACCTTGTCGTGAATGACCAGATTGCCATCCGCCGAACAGCCCGATCCGAAATCGGAGGTCTTGGAAAGGCAGGAATTCAGCGCGGCCTCGGCGATATCGGCATCTTCATCAATGACCATAGTGGCAGTGCCCGCGCCGACGCCATAAGCAGGTCTGCCGCTGGAATAGGCGGCTTGAACCATAGGCTTGCCGCCGGTCGCCATGGTCAGATCAGCCCGCGACATCAGATATTCGGTCATCGGGATGGAGGGGTGTTCGACGCATTGGAACAGGTCGCGCGGTGCGTCCAGTTTGGCCAAAGTCTCGGGCATGACCCGAACCATCTCGAATGTTGTCTTGCGCGCCCGTGGATGGGGCGAGAAGATCACCGCGTCCTTGCACTTGATTGCATAGATACCTGTGACCGGCGAGGTCAATTCTGGGTTCGTCGTGGGGATGAGGCTGGCGATTATACCGGCGGGTTTTGCAATCTTGGTCAGGCCCTTGTCGGGGTCTTGCTCGATCACGCCCACGGATTTGCTGCGCAGCGCGTCGCGCAAAACACCCAAGATCTTGAAGCGCTTTCCCGCGCGCCCTGCACGGTCGCCAATGCCGCTTTCATCCACATCCATCTGCGCGATGCGCAGAAATGTCGTTTCATTTCCGCAGGCCCAGCCAAGTGCACGCGCCAGCCGGTCGACCTGCGCCTGATCGTAATCCTTGATTTCGTTCATTGCCGCGCGCGCACGCGCCATCATGGCATCGACCGTAGCGGTCTCTGCCTCTGTCAGCTCTGTCGCTATGTGATCAGCTCTCCTGTCTTGCGGTCCTCATCGTGCCGCCGTGGTTTGACGCACCTCTTCGCCTTCAAACACGGGTTTGGCCGCGATCAGGCAATTCAGCGCATGTTGCTCAGGCCCGAATTCCGCAATGCGCTTGGCATGCAGCAACTCGATATCGAAGCATTTCAACCCCGTTTCGGCCAGTGCGCGCTTGGTGTCACGGATGATCTGCGGGTCCGTCGGGCTGATGTCCGGCTCGCCAGCCACACCCAGATGAAACAGCCGGTAGCTGACCAGATCATATCCGGTACGCGCGGCCATATAGGTCTGCTCAGGCGGTGTAACGCCGGGTACGGTCAGATAGGACAGGGCATAAGGGTATGTCATGCGGCACCTTGCATCCAGGGTGGGGCCGGAACATGGCTGTTGCGTGCAGGCAGGGAACGGCCCAAAAGCGCCTCAACCTCTGCCACAGGGGCGCGCAGCGCCTGCCAGTCTATACCCGTCGCAATCCCCATCTGCTCGCAGGCAAATGCGACATCTTCGGTTGCAATATTGCCGGTCGCCCGAGGTATGAAAGGACACCCCCCTAGCCCGCCCATCGCCGCATCAAAAATCCGCACGCCAGCCTGAATCCTGGACAGCATAGATCGAAATTGACAGGTGTTGCAGCTTCACCGCCAAGGCGCGCTCCAGCCCGGTCTTGTTCAACACCAGTGCTGTGCAAATAATCGCCGCGCGT
>SLAT01000353.1 GCA_007126715.1 Roseinatronobacter sp. | reverse complement strand
TAGAGACGCTGGGAACAAAGCCGCGCAGCGTCGGGCCGCGGTCCGGCGATGCTAGCTTTGATCTGTAGCGCTTTATGCTGGCCCAATCCGCGCAAGATCAAATCTTTGCGCTGGGGGCGGCCCAATCGCCGTGCCGTGGGTGCGGCCCGGCGATGCGCGGCGGCGCTTTACGCCTTGATTCCGCGCTGGGGGCGTTCATCCACCGTCCCCAATGCCCCCGAAGCTGTATTGACTATCTTGCATCAACCGGAGCGCACCGGGTCCCTTCGCAAGCGCAGGATGGCGGTTGGGGATTGATGCAATATACCATGCCGCGCCCCGACGATTGCGTAATACACCGCGACCGCCACAGCTATATTACTTCAAATTTAAGCCATAAAACGGAATTATGGTGAGCCGGACAGGATTCGAACCTGTGACCCGCTGATTAAAAGTCAGCTGCTCTACCAACTGAGCTACCGGCCCACACATGTCGCGCTACTTAGAAAAGCGCTGAGGTGGGGTCAAGGGTAAATCGGTCGCATTCGGTACTATTCCTGCAACCTTGTGCAAATGATCACTGGTCACACGGGGGCACGACCCTTATATCGCGCGCATGTCTGATACAGTATTCCCTCTGTCCTTTACCAAGATGCATGGTGCGGGCAATGACTTCGTCATCATCGACTCGCGCGCGCAGGCGGGCGGGATGGTGACGGCTGGGCTGGCGCGGGCCATTGGTGACAGGCATCGCGGCGTCGGGTTTGACCAATTGGCAGAATTGCGTGCCTCGGACCATGCCGATCTGGACCTTGATTTCTGGAATGCCGATGGCAGCCGCGCGGGGGCCTGCGGAAATGCAACGCGATGCGTTGCCTCTCATGTCATGGCAGAACTGGGGCGCGACAGCCTGCGCCTGCGCACGGCGCGCGGTATTCTGCTGGCAGTGAGCCGCGATGGGCAGGTCTGGGTCAATATGGGTGCCCCGATCCTAAACTGGCGTGAGGTTCCGCTTGCGCATGATGTCGATCTTGATGCCCTGCCCCTGCCCGGCACACCTGCTGCCGTGGGCATGGGCAACCCCCATTGCATTCATTTTGTAGATGATGCCGACGACGCGCCAGTTGCAACACGCGGCCCCGAAGTTGAACATGACCCCCTGTTCCCAGAGGCCACGAATGTCGGATTCGCATCGCGCATCGCACCTGATCATCTGCGCCTGCGGGTGTGGGAGCGTGGCACCGGCATCACCCTTGCCTGCGGTTCCGGGGCCTGCGCGACAGCAGTGGCCGCGCATAGGCGCGGGCTGACAGGGCGGCGCGTGCTGATCGAGGCGGATGGTGGGCGGCTTGAAGTGGACTGGCGCGATGATGGCGTATGGCTGACAGGGCCAGTTGCGCATGTGTTCGGTGGCACGTTCACACCCCAATTTCTGGCCCGCGCGACATGAAGACTGGCCCGCATTTCACCACATTGGGCTGCCGCCTGAATGCCTATGAAACCGAGGCTATGAAAGCGCTCGCAGAAGCGGCGGGTCTGCGCGATGCGCTGGTCATCAATACCTGCGCTGTCACCGCTGAGGCTGTACGCAAGGCCCGTCAGGAAATCCGGCGTCTGCGCCGCGAGAACCCGGTCGCGCCCATCATCGTGACCGGATGCGCCGCCCAGACCGAGCCTGAAACCTTCGCCGCGATGCCCGAAGTCACGCGCGTCATCGGCAATACCGAGAAAATGCAGCCCGAGACATGGGCACAGATGGTGCCAGACCTGATTGGCACGACCGAGCGGGTGCAGGTCGATGACATCATGTCGGTGCGTGAAACGGCCAGCCACCTGATCGACGGCTTTGGCACACGGGCGCGCGCCTATGTGCAGGTGCAAAATGGCTGCGATCACCGCTGCACCTTTTGCATTATCCCTTTCGGGCGCGGCAATTCCCGCTCTGTCCCCGCAGGGGTTGTGGTTGAACAGATCACCCGGCTGGTAGGGCACGGCTATAATGAAATTGTGTTGACAGGTGTCGACCTGACCTCCTGGGGGGCTGACCTGCCCGGCCAGCCGCGTCTGGGCGATCTGGTGCGCCGCATCCTGCGGCTGACCGATGTACCGCGCCTGCGTATTTCCTCGATTGATTCTATCGAGGTTGATGACGCGCTGATGGACGCTATCGCCACCGAGCAACGCCTGATGCCGCATCTGCATTTGTCGCTGCAAGCCGGGGATGACATGATCCTGAAGCGGATGAAGCGCCGCCACTTGCGCGATGACGCGATCCGGTTTTGCCAGCAGGCCCGCGCATTGCGACCAGATATGGTCTTCGGTGCGGATATTATCGCAGGCTTTCCGACCGAAACGGAGGCCATGTTCGAGAATTCGCTTAAACTGGTCGAAGACTGCGGCTTGACCTTTCTGCATGTCTTTCCGTTCAGCGCACGCCAAGGCACACCCGCCGCGCGCATGCCCCAGTTGGACGGCAAAGATATCCGCGAACGAGCGGCGCGTCTGCGTGCATCGGGAGATCGTGCGCTTGAGCATCACCTTACCGCCCAGCAGGGCAAACACCACGCTGTGCTGATAGAATCGGCGCATCTGGGACGGACAGCGCAATTCGCAGAGGTCCGCTTCGCCAGTCCGAAACCAGTGGGTGAGATCGTACAGGTCTACATCAGTGGTCAGGAAAAAGGGCAGTTGCTGGCTTGAACAGGCGCGACGGTAACTGTTGGTCGCCACCTGACACAAGATACACTATGACTGCTTGGTGAGGGCGTTGCGGACGGTGGACGGACGCGTGAAGTCGCGCAGCGTCGGGCCGCAGCGCGGCGATCCAAGATTTAATCTGTAGCGCTTTATGCCGGCCAAATCCGAAGAAGATCAAATCTTTGCGCTGGCGGCAACCCAATCGCCGTGCCGTGGGGGCGGCCCGGCGATGCGCGGCGGCCTTCGGCCTTTGCTCCGCGCAGCTAAAAGCAGATGAACGACCGCTATGTCGCGCACAGCGGTCGCTCGCGAAAACATCGCATGGGCGCGGGAACCTTTCGTCAGGTGGCGAACACCAGCTGCATAAGCGCTGTCACAACGCGATTGATCTGCAAGGCCCCATCCTGACATTTGCAGCACCGCTTACTTTGCCGTTGCGAACAACTTGTCGGTCAGCTTGTATCCGCGCTTTCTGGCCCGGTTCACAGTGTCATCCGCGAGAAGAACCGCATCTCTCAGGTTTGCGAACCATAGGCTCACATGGTGCCCGCGCGTGCCCACGCGCCCCCATTCTCGAATGACTGTGTATTCGCCAAACAGATTATAGCTGACCTCCACACGATAAAAATGCGTGAGGGAATTCCGGGCATCGAATGTCGTGCGATGACAGACGAGAGTCAACATAGGCGCAATCCTGAACGCAAGTTTCTATGACTGGATGTTAGACCACCGCACAGCATCAACCAATGTAAAATCGTTATCATCCCGATTTAAAGGATTGTTTCTTGGCGTCGATCCCGCTTATCGGACTGCGAGGCAGCGTGACAGAAAAGGAACCACCATTTCATGAGCACCCGATCAGCAAATCCTGACTATGTCATTTCCCCCCCGCCACGCGCCAGCCTGCCAATTCGCGGAAGCGACAAACGGTTTCCGGTCCATCGGATTTACTGCATCGGCCGCAACTATGCCGCGCATGCTGTCGAAATGGGCCATGACCCGGACAAAGAGCCACCTTTCTTCTTCCAGAAGAACCCCGACAACCTGTTGACCGGGACAGATATGTTCCCCTATCCAGACCGTACCTCGGATGTGCATTTTGAGGTGGAAATGGTGGTCGCACTCTCTGGTGGCGGGCGTGATATCCCGGTGGAGAACGCAGAAGCGTTGATCTGGGGATACGGGGTCGGATTGGACATGACGCGGCGCGATTTGCAGGGCGAAGCCAAGAAAATGGGGCGGCCTTGGGAAATCGGCAAGGCCTTTGAACATTCCGCACCTTGCAGCGCGCTTGTCCCCGCCGCTGAGATCGATAACCCCACTGAGGGAGCTGTCTGGCTGAAGGTGAATGGAGAGATGCGTCAACAAGGTGATCTGAATCAGATGATCTGGAAGACACCTGAGATGATTGCCATCCTGTCGCAGTATTTCGAACTTCAGGCGGGCGATATCATCATGACTGGGACGCCTTCGGGTGTGGGGCCAATCCAAAAGGGTGACGTTATGGAAGCCCATGTTGACGGGGTTGGCGATCTGAAAATTCTGGTCGGCTGACCAGACTGCGCAGGTGGCGGGTCAGATCTGCCGCCTGAATTCCGGCTGCGCGCTTGCAACAGGTTCACTCGCGGGCCTGTGCAGCAGTGGTGCTGGTGCTTTGTGGGGCAGCCGGGCCGTGCCCATCTTTCTGGGGGGTGATTTCATCGCGTGTCTTACATCTCCAGTGAACCTGCAACTTGCGTTTATTGCTTTGGCAGGCTTGCTTGGTGCAGCGCGATTGGACCAAAGATGGCGCTCGACTGAGTGCAGTTGCCTTCATCGCCCGGTCGTGAAGCCGGGCTTCCGGACAGCCCTAGCCGATGTGAACAGCGCCTGACTGGGCAGTCATTCGAGCCCTTTCGAGCATCACCTCATGCAAACCCGCCAGCACGATTGACCGGGAAGAGACCTGACGTTGAACGAGTCCGACACAGCGCGTGATTTTGCCATTAGAGAATGGCTGACTATGCACGGATCCGGGACGCAGGTTATAAACTGCGATTCTAGGGACAAGCGCTACCCCCAGCCCTGCCTGAACCATTCCGACGACCGCGGGCATGGTATTCGTCACCCCGATTTCGCGAGGTGTGACCGCAAGCCGCGACAGCTCTGTCGCGATCTGGCGGGCAAGCGGCACACTGGTTGCATAGCGAATGAATGGCAGGTCGCGTAACAGCGATATGTCTGACCGCCCTTCATTACCCGGCGGCGCGATAATATCTAAGGGTTCGGTCAAGATCGGGCTCCAGACGAGGCCCGAAGGTATGCCAACATGCTCTGCAACAAGGGCAGCATCCAGCCTTCCCGCCGCAACATTGGACACAAGCGCCTCTGACATGCCAACATGCATATCATAGGACAATTCGGGAAACTTCTCTCGCAGCGCGACAAGAGCTTCAGGCACAAGATGTGTTGAAACTGTACGGATCGCCCCAAAATTAAGCACACCAGCCGTGCGCCCGCCAGAAATTATCATCCTTGTTTCGGTCATTGTCTGCACAATATCACGGGCTGCGCGCACAAATTCCTCGCCCTTGGCATTCAACTGCAAAGGGCGCTTCTTGCGGTCAAAGAGGGTCACCCCCAGTTCCCCCTCAAGGGATTGAATTTGCTGGCTTACCGCCGATGGGGTGAGGTTGACGACGCCAGCCGCAGTCGCAAGGCTACCGGTGTCTGCAACCGCGATTACAGTTTGAAGTTGGCGAATGTCCATGCCATTAATAAAGCAAAACTTCATCAAAACATCAAACAAAATCGCTTCCTAAGCGTTTCCTTTCTTTGTAGCGACAGTGCTATCCGCGCTCACAGGGTAAAACTGCAACCAAGGAGAGACTAATGACCAAATTCTCACGGAGTATAGCTGGCGCTGGGCTGGCAGTGGCGATGACGCTGCAACCGGTAATGGCGCAGGACTATCCGACCCGCCCTGTTGAATTCATCGTGCCTTGGGCGCCCGGCGGTGGCAGCGATATCCTGATGCGAATCATCGCCAACAATATCGGCCAATATCTGGGTGCAGAGATGCCAGTGATCAACATTGGCGGCGTCGGTGGCACCGTAGGTCTGGCCGAAGCGGCCAGCCGCGCGGCCGATGGCTACACGATCAGCCAGGTACATGAGGGGCTGCTGACCGCGACCGCTGTCGGCATGACCGATCTCGCCTGGGATGACTTTGAACCAATCGCGTTGATGACCGCCTCGCCTCAGTTTCTTGTCGCAGCGACAGACCAACCGTTCGACACGTTCGAGGGTATGGTCGAATATGCTCAAGCCAATCCAAACGCGCTGACAATTGGTGTGACCCTTGGTGGCGTTCCGCATCTTCATGCCGCTATGATCGCCGAGGCGTTTGATATCGAATGGCGCTATGTCGGTTATGAGGGCACGGGCGAACGCATCCGCGCTGTGGTTGGCGGGAATCTTGATGTTGCAATTGGCGATATCTCATCGTCTCTGCAATTCGCCAAGAATGGAGACCTGATCTTCCTTGCCTCTAGAACCGAAGAACGGGTTGCGCTGACCCGGGATGTGCCGACTTTC
>SLAT01000344.1 GCA_007126715.1 Roseinatronobacter sp. | reverse complement strand
TAGGCTCTCTGCGTAAATCAAACACGCCCTGACAAAAAGGCAAGCGCATGGCCAGTGACAAACAAAATCTGCAAGACGCGTTTCTTAACCATGTTCGCAAGAACAAGGTTCCAGTAACGGTATTCCTTATCAACGGTGTGAAGCTACAAGGTGTGATCACCTGGTTTGACAACTTCTGCGTGCTTTTGCGCCGTGATGGGCAAAGCCAGCTTGTGTACAAACACGCCATATCGACCATCATGCCGGGGCAGCCGATTTCCCTTTATGAGGGTGAAGGCTGATTTCTCAAATGCCTTCTGAACATGTGGAACGTGGCATTGAAACGGGGGCGAAGCCGACCCGTGCGATGGTGCTGCATCCCGAGATAAAGGCGCATGTGCGACTGCGCGACCCTGAGCTTGCCTTGGCAGAGGCGGTATCGCTTGCCCATGCCTTGCCGGGGTTGGAGGTGGTCGACGACCGAATCGTGCGCTTGCCCAAGGCGCATCCGGGAATGCTGTTCGGTTCTGGCAAGGTCGAGGAACTGGCACAGGTCATTCAACATGCCGAGGTCGATCTGGTTCTTATAGATGGCCCGGTCACCCCAGTGCAGCAACGCAATCTGGAACGGGCATGGAAGGTCAAACTGCTGGACCGCACGGGCTTGATTCTGGAAATCTTCGCCGATCGTGCCCGCACGCGCGAAGGTGTCTTGCAGGTCGAACTTGCGGCGCTCAGCTATCAGCGGACGCGCCTTGTGCGGGCCTGGACCCACCTTGAACGCCAGCGCGGCGGGCTGGGCTTTGTTGGTGGTCCGGGTGAAACGCAGATCGAGGCGGACCGCCGCGCGATTGATGCCCAGATGGTGCGTTTGCGCAGACAGCTTGCCAAGGTGACGCGGACACGTGAATTGCACCGGGCTGCGCGGCGCAAGGTGCCCTTTCCGGTAGTGGCCCTGGTAGGCTACACCAATGCGGGCAAATCCACGCTTTTCAACCGCTTGACGGGTGCCGAAGTTCTGGCAAAAGACATGCTGTTTGCTACGCTTGACCCGACCATGCGCGCTGTGCGTTTGCCTACGGGTAAGGATGTGATTCTGTCCGATACCGTTGGTTTTATCTCGGATCTGCCCACGCAACTGATTGCTGCCTTTCGCGCCACATTGGAAGAAGTGCTGGAGGCCGATCTGATCGTGCATGTGCGTGACATCGCCCATCCCGAAACAGATGAACAGGCACGAAATGTGCGCGATATCCTTGCTGATCTGGGGGTTGGTGTTCAGACCCGTCAGATATCGCTATGGAACAAGGCCGATCTGCTGCCTCAGGCACAACATACCGCCTTGCTAGAGCGGGCACAGTTGGAAAAAGATGTGTATCTGGGCTCTGCTGTCACGGGGGAAGGGTTGGAGGCGTTTTTCACTGCCCTGACCGAACAACTGGACGACACGCGCTACGCGTCAGAGGTGACCTTGAGTTTTGCGCAAGGTCGCGTACGCGCGTGGTTGTTTGCACAGGGCGTAGTGGATCAAGAGCAGCAGGACGCCGAGGGCTACACGTTGCAAGTGACCTGGACAGACAAGCAAAAACGACAGTTTCGTTCCTTGCTAGAGCAAGAGTGACAACGTTATCGGCGCGCCCGTGATCCTGCGACACGATTGCATCACTGCAAGAATTATCCGCAGCGCATGGCTAGGCATCACACTCCACTCCGAGTTAACCATTTGTTCAGGAAACCTCTGTCTGGCCTACAAAACGCCATAATTAAGACCTAATTAAAGGCTTGTATGAATTCCACGGAACATGACACGAATATGTTTAGGTTCTTAGGCAGCAAGCGAGACAAATGACGATGGCATATGATTTACCTTTGCAAGCGTCTACTGGGCATGACGCATCTTTTGCGGCCCCAGATTCCACACAAGAGCAATATGATACCATCTTTTATCTCGTTCGCCAGACAACAGGCGCGCGATATGTCACCATTCAGTTCGATGGTGCGCCGATGCATCCTGCGCCCGACGGCCTTGCCTGCATTCAGGCGCCGCTCGTCCATCAGGGGCGACGGATTGGGGTTTTGCGGGCCTATGCGCATGAATTCGAATCTGGTGCCGCCCATCTGCTGGCGGGGTTTGCCGTGCTGGCCGCCGATCAGCACGCATTATGGTCGGTTGCACATTGCGACATGCTGACGCGCGCGCTGACCCGGCGTGCATTTCTGGCCGATCTTGGCCGTGCAGTTGCCACATGGTCGCGCAGTGGTGTCGCCTGTTCACTGGTTGTGTTTGACCTCGATCACTTCAAAAAGATCAATGATACATTCGGCCATGCTGCTGGCGATGCCGTGCTGCGTGCAGTCGCACATGTCGTGCAGTCGGAATTGCGCCCTTGCGACCGGCTGGGTCGTCTTGGCGGCGAGGAATTCGGCGTTATCCTGCTGGCTGATATCGAAGCCGCGATGGAAATCGCCGAACGCTTGCGCGCGGTCATAGAGGGAACGATCGTGCGTGACTTCCCTGCGATCGATTTTACCGCAAGCCTTGGAGTGGCATCTTGCAATGCGCATACAGACACGCGGGATTCGCTGATGTCGTCGGCTGATGAATTTTTGTACTTGGCCAAAGAAGCAGGGCGCAACCGCGTCATGGGGCCGGTGAGTGCGGCTGCTTGCGAGCTTTGGGACTGATTTTACCCGCCTCTTGCACAGGAAATTGTCCCGATCTTCAATTTGGGGCTTTGATCTGGCGTCGATAATCCATAAATGGAATGCGTATGACTGCGCAGTCCTGTTGGCTGGCGCGGCAGAGGGAGACACTCATGCTGAACAATATCGGGCCTGCTGGCTTCATTATCATAGCGGTTGTCGTGCTTGTGCTTTTCGGTCGCGGCAAGGTAAGCGCGCTGATGGGCGAAGTGGGCAAGGGCATTACATCGTTCAAGAAGGGCCTCAAAGACGGCTCTGACGAGATTGAAAAAGCGTCTGATGACGACAGCACGAAAACCGTGCGTGACATCACTCCTGAAAACGACAAGGACAAGGTCTGATCTGCCTTCACGCCGAAATGTTCGGGGTGAGTGTTCGTAGTATCGGTTTTGGCTGTCGCAAACCTGAGTGGTCAGGTGTAAAGGGGATGTGATGTTTGATCTCGGCTGGACAGAGCTGATGGTGATCGGCATTGTCGCATTGATCGTGGTCGGTCCGAAAGATCTGCCCAAAATGTTCCGTTCCCTTGGCCAGTTTACCGCCAAGGCCCGGTCAATGGCGCGGGAATTTCAGCGTGCTATGGATGATGCGGCCGATTCAACCGGCGTGAAGGATGTTGCACGCGATTTGCGCAAGGCCACAGACCCTCAAAGCATGGGCCTGGATGAGGTCAACAAGATGCGCAATTGGGACCCTCTGAAAGATCCGGAAAAGAAAAAGAAGTCTTCCAAAGCGGATACCGGATCAGGGTCCACTGACACTGCCGATGACGACGAAGAGGCGATGGACCGGATATCGGCAGAGATGGAAAACCTGCGCAAGGAACGTGTGCGTAAGACTGCGGCCCCGGCGCCATCTCCCAAGCCCGCAACCGCGAGCAAAGCCAAACCCGCCACCAAGGCCGAACCCGCCGCCGCAGACCCAGAATCACAAGCACCCGCGACACCTTCGGATAGGCCAAGTGATGATACGCCGGACAAGAGCAAAGCATGAGCACAACCAATCCGCGTGATGATATCGACGACAAGGGCGCGCCGCTGATCGAGCATTTGGCTGAGTTGCGCAACCGGCTGATCAAGTCTGTATTCGCTTTTGTTGTGGGTATGGTGCTGTGCTTTACGGTCGCAACACCGATTTTCAACTTTCTGACTGCACCGCTTTGTGATGCGCTTGCATCTCGGGGGCAGGATTGTGACCTGATCTTCATCAGTCCGCAGGAAGGGTTTTTTGTCGCGATCAAGGTCTCACTTCTTGGCGGCTTCATGTTGTCCTTTCCGGTGATCGCGGGACAGATGTGGCGCTTCGTTGCACCGGGGCTTTACCGGTCCGAGAAGAACGCCTTTTTGCCATTTCTCGTCGCTTCGCCCTTCATGTTTTTTCTGGGTGCGTCCTTTGCGTTTTATGTGGTCACGCCGTTGGCCTATAACTTTTTCCTTGGTTTCCAGCAATTTGGTAGCGGGGGCGAGGTTGTCGAAGGGGTTCAAGGGGCGGCGCCATTGTCGGTCGTGTTTCAGGGCTCTGCGCAGGAGTATCTGAACCTGACCATCAAGTTTATCGTGGCCTTTGGCCTGTGCTTCCAGCTACCGGTTCTTCTGACCTTGATGGGCAAGGCGGGGCTTGTATCCGAAGCAGGGCTGCGTGCGGGACGGAAATGGGCGATTGTAGGCATTCTGACATTGGCAGCACTTGTGACGCCGCCGGATGTCATTACGCAGGTCATTCTGTTCGCTGTTGTCTATGGACTTTATGAAATCTCGATCCGTCTGGTTGGCTATGTAGAGCGCAAGCGCAACGAGGAATTGCGCCGCGAAGGCTTGCTGGATGACGAGGATGAAGAGATTTTCCAAGACGAAATGGAAGACGAGAAATGACAATGGTCGGCGAGCAGGGGGATGCCTTGCGCCGTATTGCCGAGGCGTTGGAGCGAATCTCGCCGGCAGCGGCTCCGGCCCCTGATGTGAATGCTGCGGATGCCTTTGTCTGGCATGTTGCGCCGGATCATCTGCATCCCGTTCCACAAGTTAACCGTGTCGCGCTTGACCTGCTGGTGGGAATCGGTCGTGCACGTGACACGCTTTTGAACAACACCTTGCAATTCGCAAAAGGGTTGCCAGCGAATAATGCGCTCTTGTGGGGGGCGCGGGGGATGGGGAAATCCTCTTTGGTCAAGGCCGTTCATGCCCGCGCGTTGGAACTGGAACCTTTATCTGTTCTCAAACTGGTCGAAATCCAGCGCGAAGACTTGCCTTCGATAGGACGGTTGATGGGGCATTTGCGCAGCTCAAAGGCCAGATTCATCCTGTTTTGTGATGATCTGTCTTTCAGCCACGATGACCAGCATTACAAATCCCTGAAGGCTGTTCTGGATGGCGGGGTTGAGGGGCGGCCGGAAAATGTGGTGCTGTATGCAACCTCTAACCGACGTCACCTGATGCCGCGTGACATGATAGAGAATGAACGCTCTTCGGCAATCTCGCCATCAGAGGCGGTCGAGGAGAAGGTTTCTCTGTCTGACAGGTTTGGTCTGTGGCTGGGTTTTCACCCCTGCGATCAGGATGAGTATCTGGCGATGATCGAGGGCTATTGTGCGGCCTATGGGGTGCGTATTGAGCCTGCGCGCCTGCGCGCCGAAGCGATTGAATGGCAAGCGACACGCGGCAGCCGGTCGGGGCGCGTGGCGTGGCAGTTTTTCACCGATCTTGCCGGGCGCGAAGGTGTCCAGATTTAGCCCGCTTTTCAAAGGTTATTCGGTTGTGCCGCCCATAGATCAGGGCGCTCGGACCCTGATATGCGCGCTTGCGCCTGAAGTCGCTCCATGATCACCCTGACCGCGCTTGTCACCTTGTTTGCGGCTGCGTTTCTGGCTGCAACGATTATCCCGTTTCAATCCGAGGCGGTGTTCGTGGCTTTGCAACTTGGAAATGTGACAGGGTTGGTGCTGCTGGTTGCCGTTGCCAGTATAGGTAATACTCTGGGCGCTTTCGTGAATTACGCAATTGGTATGCGGGTCGAGACATATCGCGACCGGCGCTGGTTTCCGATGCGACCAGAGCAGCTTGAACGCTCGCAAATCTGGTTCCAGCGCTATGGTGTGTGGTCCTTGTTGCTAAGTTGGGCACCTGTTCTGGGCTGGTTCACGCTGGTCGCGGGGATCATGCGCACACCCTTGTGGCAATTCGCTCTGCTTGTCACCATCGCCAAGACCGGGCGTTACGCGGTCCTAGCATGGCTAACATCGCAGGCGATGGCACTTGCCGCATAGGCGCGCGCCACTGGCTTAGTCCTCGTCGCTGCACAGATAGACAGCGCCACCGATGACGACCACACTGGCTGCCGCGCCTGCCAGCACGGCTGGCGCGCTGACGGCTGCGCCGACCGTCGTGCCAGCAGAGGCCAGCATGCTGGTCAGGGCACCTGCGTTTCCTGACAGGATCATCGCACCAGAGCTATGGGTGACGGCAGAGATTGTCGAAGACAGCAGGCCCGGTCGGTTGCCCTCTTCGGCGCGCTGGCCCGCCCCCATCAGCGCCATCGCCTCTTGCTTGGTGGTATTGACCAAGGCGCAGGTTTTCGACG
>SLAT01000280.1 GCA_007126715.1 Roseinatronobacter sp. | reverse complement strand
GCATTGCCTCGAATTCTTCCATGGTTGCTTTAGCGCACATTCAGTTCTGCATCCTTTACATTCATGTTTCTGGCCGAGCGGTTGCCTCCGCCGGTCTTTGGTTTCGGGTTCAAGAAATCGAAAAGCATCACACGAGATCGGCAACAAACACAAAGGGTCGTGGCTTGCGCCCGACCCTGCCCATCTCGAACTTGTAACCTCATCGTCTTCTTGATTGGCTGCTCTATAGGCGTGCAAAACGCAACTGACAAGCCATATTGGCAGTTTTCACAGCCAAATCGGGGGTATTTCGCCGATCTGGCTGCGAATAAACGGCAAGTCTTGTGACAAAGCGCGAGCTACTGCGCATTCAGGCCGCGACGCGCGGCGCAGAACGCATCTTTTTGTTCCCGCTCACCAAGGCGTCATGCAGCACCTTTACCGCATCGTCCATACTGTCACGCGCGACAAGAAACTGCACCTCGACGCGGCGCAACCCCTGTTGCGCGGCCAGCGGGCGCACGCCACCGGATTCCAGCGCATCAAGACCCCGTGCCAGAACCGAGACTTCGGTAAGGTCGGACCCGATCACCGACACCATCGCCATCGGGCGGGTGCTGATCTCGGCATTAGGGTAGGATTTCAGGATCTCGGCCTCGGCCCTACGAATGGCCTTGAATGACCCGGACAGGTAATGCGTGATCGTGTTGGCATTGGAGTGCTTGGACACGATCCACAGGTTGTGGCGCGTCAAGGCATCGAGAATGCAGGAATCATAGCCCTTCACACCCACCATATCAGGTTCGTGCACCTCGAACGCATGAATGGCAAGGCCGGTGATCATCTCAACCCGCCCGGCAGAGCCGCCTTCAGGGCCGATCAGCGTGCCGGGGTCCTCCGGCTCGAACGCATGTTTCACGCGCAATGGCACATCTGCACGACGCAACACACGCGCCGCATTAGGATGGATCGCCTCCATCCCCATATTCGACAACTGATCCGCCACATCATAGCTGGTGCGCCCGATCTTGACGGTATTCTCGACACCCACAATCCGCGGGTCAGCCGAGGACAGGTGGAATTCCTTGTGAATGATCGCCTCACAAGCGCCTGTCTGGGCGGCCAGATGCGCAAACACGACCTCGGAATAGCCGCGATCATATTCATTCATCAAGCCAGAGGCGCAATGTGCGTAGCCCGTGACAATCGGCATCTCTGTCGTCAGGTCGATGCCCGACATCGCTTGATCCAGACGGTCCGCCAGAGAAGGGTTGTTTTCATCGCGCCAGCCTGAGAGGTCGACAAACCGCGCATTCACGCCACGGCGCTGCAGCAAAAGCGTGGTGACAAAGGCGGAATGCGCCTCGCCCATACCCGACAGCAATTCGCGCACGGTCTGGATCTGTTGCGAGATGCGGAAATGGCCGTAGGAGCCAAGGCGTTGAAGGTCCAGCAGGCAGGCCCGCGTCCCTTCGATCCGGTCGCGCACGAAAGCATCTGCGCGTTCGCGGTCTGCATCATGTTCCAGAATTTCGCCGTGAATCTCGCACATCTTGGCGGCCGTGTCGCTAAGGCTGTCTTGCCAGCCCGCGCCACTGTCATCAGCGGCAAAGCGCGCGAAGACACCGGGAGAGCCGGTTTTCTTGTGTTCCAGCAACATGTTGGTGATTCCACCAAAGGCCGAGACAACGAAGACGCGGTTGTAAACTGCATCCTCTTTCCGTGTCCCGACATAGAGCGTATCGACAAGTTCGCGTGCACGGCTCATGCAAGTGCCGCCGATTTTTTCAACAGTATGTGTCATGGCAAGCTTGGGCAGGTGGCTTTTCACCCCTGCCCGCCCTTTGATCAGGAAGTTTCCAATGCGTAAGAGCCGTCAGCCTGATGCACTTCCTTGCCTGTAACAGGCGGATTGAAGCAGCAGGCAAACACCATCTCGGTGCGGCAACGCAATGTGTGTTTGTCATGCAGGTTCAGCGCATACATCACACCGGGGCGCAATTCATGGACCGTGCCGGTTGCAAGGTCTTCAATGCTCCCCTCACCCGAGATGCAGTAGACGCTCTCGAAATGGTTCTTGTAGTGAAAGGTATGCTCGCTGCCTGCCGCAATCGTGGTGATATGGAAGGAAAACCCCATTCCATCATCGGCCAGCAACATGCGAACGGATTCCCATTGCTGGTCTTTCACGCGACGATCGGTGTGTTTGGCTTCGTGTAGATCTCTGACAATCATGCTTATTACTCCGCTGCGATTTGATGTGAGGCGCCCTGCGCCTTGACGGCAGCTTCCAGAATATCCAGCCCGCTCGCAAGCTGTTCCTGAGGGATGGTCAGAGGGGCAAGCACCTTGACCACCTCATCATGTGCGCCTGATGTCTCGATGATCAGGCCATGCTCGAAACAGGTGGCACAGATATCACCGGCCATGTCGCCCGATCCGACATCGATGCCCTGCATCATGCCGCGCCCTTTCAACCCTGCACCGGGAACCAGTGCAGCGATCTCCCTCAGGCGTTCGGTCAGAAACGCGGCCTTTGCCTCGGTCTGGCGCTGAAAGCGGTCATCGGCCCAGAATTTTTCCAACGCGACCCGCGCCGTGACAAAAGCGTGGTTATTGCCGCGGAACGTGCCGTTATGTTCGGCCGGTTTCCAGATATCCAGATCAGGACGGATCAGCAGGCCAGCCATGGGCAGACCCATGCCCGACAGCGATTTTGCCAGCGGGATCAGGTCAGGCTTGATACCCATCCCCTCAAAGCTGAAAAACGGCCCCGTGCGGCCAATCCCGGCCTGAATATCATCCATGATGATCAATGCGCCATGTTCGCGCGCTAGGTCCTGAAGGCCCTTCAGAAATGCGTTTGATGCAGCATTCAGACCCCCTTCGCCCTGAACAGGTTCGATCAGAAAAGCCGCCGGTGCGTCAATCCCGCTGGAGGGATTTTCCAGCATGGCGCGGATCATTGCCAGCGAATCAACGTCTTTCATCGCCCCTTCATAGGGCATGCGCACAACACCGCTTAGCGTGGTGCCTGCCCCTGCCCGCTTGCCGGCATTGCCGGTCGCGGCGAGAGCGCCCATTGTCATGCCGTGAAAGCCGTTGGTGAAGGCGATGATCGTATCGCGCCCGGTTGTCTTGCGCGCAAGTTTCATCGCTGCCTCGACCGCGTTGGTGCCGGTCGGGCCGGTGAACATGAATTTGTAATCCATGTCGCGCGGCTTCAGGATCAGACGCTCGAATGCATCCAGAAACTCGGCCTTGGCATCAGTATGCATGTCCAGACCATGTGTCACGCCATCACGGGTGATGTGGGCGATCAACGCCTCTTTCATGTCGGGGTCGTTATGCCCGTAATTCAGCGAGGAACAGCCCGCCAGAAAGTCTGTGTAGCTGCGCCCGTCGGAGTCGGTCAGGGTTGCGTTTTGCGCCTTCGAGAAGCTGACAGGAAACGCGCGGCAATAGCTGCGGGCCTGCGATTCGCGACGCGTATAGATATCGGTATGTGTACCAAGTGTCATGGCTATAAGCCTTTCATTAAATGTGTGGGAATGAAGCCGGGCTGTCAGCGCGTCAGGCGACAGAGCGCAGCTTCTTGCGTGGCAACGAGATTGTTACCAGGTGTTCAGTAGCGTGCTGGCCGTCCAGGTGTTCGTCGCGCTTGTAATGCGGTGCGTCGGACAATTCGCCCCCCATGTCGCGTGCAAAACTTTTGAAAAGCCCCCAGGATGCAGCATTGCTTTTGGTGATCGTTGTTTCCAGTTTGGAAACTTTGGCGCAAACCGCGCGGTCCAAAAGCGTCTTGAGCATGCGCTTGCCCAGCCCCAACCCGCGCGCATCATCATGCACGGCGACCTGCCAGACAAAGATCGTATCGGGGCTTTCGGGCGGGATATGCCCCGAAACCCAACCCAGCAATACACCGTCACGCACCGCTGCGACGCATGTATCGGCGAAGTGATCGCACTGGACCACATTCATATACATCGAATTCTGATCAAGAGGTGGACACTCGGAAACCAGTTTCCACACATCTGATCCATCCGATTTCGATGGCTTGCGCAGCGTCAGCGCGCCTCTCGGGTTCGTATGCAGTGTCAGATTTTGTTTTGACATGTAAATTCTTTTCCGCTGTCCATTCTGTCAGCGCCTAATATAAGAGAGTAGATTTATATTTCAACACAAAGAATATTCAGGGCCAAGTTGACGATTTTTCCTTTTATTTTCAATGCTATCTTAGGTGAAATTCGGCCAAAAACACATATGCGTGAAAAATATAGTTTGCCTTAATATTGTTTAGCCTTGCGAACCATATGATCAAAATTGCGGTGCGCGTGCTTGCCTTTTCACCGTTCGCAGGCCAATGTAACTTTGACGTAACAAAAATATTGATAGACATCGTGTTAGACCGATCCTCCGAGACATTAATCGCCCTTCGACGCATCGTGCATGCGTTGGAAGCGAATGCACGCGAGATGGCGCGCGCATCGGGGCTGACGCAGGCGCAGCTTCTGGTGCTGCACACATTGGCCCGTAATGGTCAGGAAATGCCGCGCGATATCGCACGTTCGCTGGGTGTGGGACAGGCCACCATCTCGATTCAGATCGACAAGCTGGAAATGCGCGGTCTTGTGCGCCGTGAACGAAGGCAAGCCGACCGACGCGCTGTTTGGGTCATTCTGACCGAAACCGGGCGCAACCTGCTGGATCAGACGCCCGACCCGCTTTACGAACGTTTCAGTGCGCGGTTTCGTGATCTGAGTTCATGGGAGCAGGCGATGCTTATGGCTGTGACCGAACGCGTGGCGGGAATGCTTGACGCCGAAGACACGACCCCGTTGCTGCATCCGGCGGAAACCACGGAAGCTTCGGCACTTTACCCGTCAGAGACAGGTTAAACAGCCTGCACCACCATGACGCAGCGTCAACCTGCCGCGCTGGCTGAGGGATGCGCGCATCAAACCACGGCGATCTTCGCATCAATAACCACTGCAAATATTGCGACGGCAGCGTTTCCAGTCTGGGTCGCCGTTTATGCCCGACTGCCGACCCCACTCCTTGACACGTTCTGCGAAAGGACGGATGACTTGGGAAGTTTCTCACAGGTGAACCACCTTTAAAGAGAGATACAACTCAGGGAGTATAAAATGTTCATGAAATCACACATATCGGGAACCCGTTCCAGCCTTATGGCAGGCATTGCCGTTACAGCTTTGACGGTATCTGGCGTGATGGCCAGCGCTGAAACCATCCGCTGGGCGCGTGTCGCAGATGCGCTGACGCTGGACCCGCACAGCCAGAATGAAGGCCCGACACATACGCTGAACCATCACATCTACGAAACACTGGTTGGCCGCGCCGTTGACGGTTCGCTGACGCCGAGTCTGGCGACCGAATGGGGAATCAGTGACGATGATGAGAATGTCTGGGTGTTCACGATTCGCGAAGGCGTGACCTTCCATGATGGCAGCCCGATGACTGCGGAAGATGTCGTCTTCTCGCTGGACCGCGCGCGCACACCCCCTTCGGGCATGGCAGCACTTCACGCGGCAGTAGAAGAAGTGACCGCAGTTGACGAAACGACTGTGCATGTGCGCATGTCCGGCCCTGCGCCGCTTTATGTGCAGAACCTGACCAACACATTCATCATGTCGAAAGCATGGGCCGAGGAAAATGGCGTTGAAACCGCGCCGAATTTCGCCGCTGGTGAAGAAGCCTATTCGGTGCGCAACACCAATGGCACCGGCCCCTATGTCATGGTCGAGCGCGACCCCGAAGTGCGCACTGTCCTGCAAGCCTTTGACGGGCATTGGGCCGATGCGCCTGCGGTGACGGAAATCATCTATACCCCGATTTCCGAGGCAGCGACCCGCGTGGCCGCCCTACTGTCGGGCGAAGTGGATATTGTGCAGGATGTGCCGGTGCAGGATATTGCACGACTGGAACAGACGGATGGCGTGCGCGTCGTGCGTGGGCCAGAAAACCGCAATATCTTCTTCAGCTATGACATGTCATCGGACAGCCTTGCTTCTTCGGATGCCGAGGACAACCCCTTTGCCAAGCCAGAGGTCCGCGAGGCAATGGCGCTTGCGATTGACCGCAACGCCATCCAACAGGTGGTGATGCGCGGCGAATCCCAGCCCTCTGCCGCGCCCCTTCCCCCTTTCGTGAATGGCTGGACCGAAGAGATGGACGCATTCGGCGACCCTGATCTGGAGCGTGCTGCCGAGTTGATGGCAGAAGCGGGCTATCCCAACGGGTTCTCGGTGCAGCTGGATTGCCCGAATGACCGCTACCTGAACGACGAATCGATCTGTCAGGCACTGGTGGGTATGCTGGCGCGTATCGACATTCGCGTGGACCTGAACGCGCAGACCCGCTCGCTGCATTTCCCGCTGATCGAGAATTGGGAAACCGATTTCTATCTGCTGGGTTGGGGTGTGCCGACATTTGACAGCCAGTATGTGTTCGACTTCCTCGTGCACACGCGCGAGGGCAGCTATGGGTCGTTCAACGGATCACGCTATTCGAACCCTGATCTGGATGCCAAGATCCAGTCACTTTCCACCATGACCGATCTGGAAGAGCGTGACGCCATGATCGCGGAAATCTGGGACGAGGTGATGGAAGAGCGTATCTTCCTGAACGTGCATAATCAGGTTCTCGCCTATGCGATGCGCGACAATATCAACCTTGATGTGCATCCAGAGAACCAGCCGAAAATGACCACTGTCACTTTCGACTGATCCGGCCTTGACCTGTTTGCCCGCGCGGGATAATTCGCGCGGGCATGCTTTTAGGGCAGGATTGCTGACCATTCTTGCAAAGCTCCGGGGGGTCCCGCATGACAGCATTCATTCTGCGCAGACTGGCTCAATCGGTCATCGTCATGCTGACCGTGGCCCTTGTGGCTTTTGCGCTGTTTCGCTTCGTTGGCGACCCGATCGCCTCGATGGTGGGACAGGAAACGACACTGGCCGAACGCGCGGAAATACGCGCGGCACTGGGTCTGGACGACCCGTTTCTTGTGCAATTCTGGAATTTCATCGCCCGTGCGGTGACGGGTGATTTCGGCATATCTTACCGCCTGCAACAGCCGGTGATGGAACTGATCCTGTCGCGGCTGCCCGCAACGCTGGAACTCGCGCTGGTTTCGGGCATTCTGGCTTTCGTCTTCGGGGTGGGCTTTGGGGTCTATACGGCATTGCGTCGGGGTGGTTGGGCCTCCAGCACGATCATGACCGTGTCATTGATCGGTGTCTCTCTGCCGACCTTCCTGATTGGTGTGTTGCTGATCTGGGTCTTTGCGGTCGAGTTGCAATGGCTGCCATCCTTCGGGCGTGGGGAGACAGTATATGTCGGCGACTGGTGGCGCACCGGGCTGCTGACCGAATCCGGGCGCGCCTCGCTCATCCTGCCTGCGATCACGCTGGGCCTGTATCAGATGACACTCATCATGCGCCTTGTGCGCGCCGAGATGCTGGAAGTGTTGCGCACCGATTACATCAAATTTGCCCGTGCGCGCGGGCTGTCAAACCGCGCAGTGAATTTCGGTCATGCGCTGAAGAACACATTGGTCCCGGTTATCACCATCACCGGCCTTCAGATGGGCAGTATCATCGCATTTTCGATCATTACCGAGACGGTGTTTCAATGGCCCGGTGTGGGCGCATTGTTCATCAATTCGGTTCGATTTGTCGATGTGCCGGTCATGGCAGCGTATCTGATGCTGATTGCGCTGGTCTTTGTGGTCATCAACCTGATCGTCGATCTGCTATATTACGCTGTCGATCCGCGCTTGCGCGTGGACCGGGCCAATGCGCGGCATTGAGGGGAATAAACTATGAGTGACATCATCAAAAAGCCGGAACCGGGACGCGTGGCGCGCGCCTTGGACAGTGATATTGCCTACTCATTCCGCAAATCCCCCCTTGCGATTGTTGCGGCATCCGTGTCGCTTCTGATAATTCTGGCGGCGGTGTTTGCACCCTGGATCGCCCCGCATGACCCTTTTAACCCCGCCACGCTGAATCTGATGGACGGTTTCACCCCGCCGATGGAGCCGAACCAGTTTACCGGCAACACCTATTGGCTGGGCACCGACAATCAGGGGCGCGATGTGTTCTCGACCATCCTGTATGGCGCGCGCATATCTTTGTTTGTGGGGTTCATGGCGGTGGCCTTTGCAATGGTGCTGGGCATCACGCTGGGGCTGATTGCGGGGTATCGGGGCGGTTGGATCGACAGTCTGCTGATGCGGGTGGCCGATGTGCAGTTGACCTTCCCCTCTATCCTGCTGGCGCTGCTGATATTCGGGGTGGCGCGCGGCTTCATCCCGCCTGCCTACCGCGAGGCGATGGCGATTTGGGTCTTGATCGTGGCGATTGGCCTGTCGGAATGGGTGCAATATGCGCGTGTCGTGCGCGGGGCCACGATGGTCGAGAAATCCAAGGAATATGTGCAGGCCGCCCGGGTTATCGGCGCGCATCCGGCCAAGATTCTGATCCGGCACATCCTGCCCAATGTCATGGGGCCCGTGCTGGTGATCGCGACAATCGGCCTTGCGCTGGCAATTATTGCAGAGGCGACCTTGTCCTTCCTTGGGGTGGGCGTTCCTTCGACCCAGCCCAGCCTTGGCACGCTGATCCGCATCGGACAGGGCTTTTTGTTTTCGGGCGATTGGTGGATCTTGCTGTTCCCCTCGCTAACGCTGCTGGCCTTGGCGCTGTCGGTCAACCTGCTGGGTGACTGGCTGCGCGATGCCCTGAACCCGAGGTTGCGCTGATGGCTACTCCGCTTCTGTCCGTTCGTGATCTGATCGTCGAATTCCCGACGCGGCGCGGGACATTGCGCGCGCTGGACCGCGTGTCTTTCGACATTGCCGAGGGCGAAGTGTTGGGGATGGTGGGCGAATCCGGCGCGGGAAAATCGCTGACGGGTGCGGCCATCATTGGCCTGCTGGAGCCGCCGGGGCGCATTGCTAGCGGTGAAATCTGGCTGCGCGGTGAACGGATCGACAACCTGCCCCGCGAAAAGATGCGGCGCATTCGCGGGCGGCGGATTGGTATGGTGTTTCAGGACCCTCTGACCAGCCTCAACCCGCTTTATACTGTCGCCGAGCAACTGATCGAGACAATTCGCACGCATATGGATGTGTCCGAGAAAGAGGCGCGCAAACGCGCGGTCGCCCTGCTGGACCGTGTCGGCATTCCGGCGGCGGCGCGCAGGATTGACGATTACCCGCACCATTTCTCGGGCGGGATGCGCCAGCGGGTTGTGATTGCGCTGGCATTGGCCGCAGAGCCGGAACTGGTCATCGCGGATGAACCGACGACCGCGCTGGATGTGTCGGTGCAGGCGCAGATCATTGATGTTCTGAAAGAAATCTGCGCCGAACGCGGCGCATCGGTCTTGCTGATTACGCATGACATGGGGGTGATTGCCGAAACCGCCGACCGTGTGGCCGTGCTTTATGCCGGACGGCTGGCCGAGATTGGTCCGGTGCGCGATGTGATCCAGAATGCCGAACACCCCTATACAGCCGGGCTGATGGGCTCGATTCCGACATTGACCCAAACAGCCGAGCGGCTGACGCAGATTCCCGGCGCCATGCCGCGGTTGAATGCGATCCCGCAAGGCTGCGCATTCAACCCGCGCTGCCCCAAGGTTTTTGATCGCTGCTACCGTGACCAGCCCAACCTGATTGCGCGCGCCGATGGGCGGCAGGTGTCGTGCTGGCTGTATGACGCGCAAGTAAAAGAGGTGTCACATGGCTGATGTCCTGTTGTCGGTCGAAGGACTGACGCGCCGGTTTGATGTCTCTAAACCGTGGCTGAACCGCGTGATAGAGCGCGAAGAAAGGCAATTCCTGACCGCCTCGGAAAGTGTGAGTTTCGAGATCAAGCGCGGTGAGACTTTTGCGCTGGTGGGCGAATCCGGGTCGGGCAAATCGACCATCGCCAAGATGATCGTGGGCTTGCTGGAGCCGTCGGCAGGCGTGATCAAGTTTGACGGGCAAGAGATGGATTTTGCCTCTGGCGCGGCCATGCGAACGCTGCGCCGAAGGTTTCAGATGATCTTCCAAGACCCGTTCGCCAGCCTGAACCCGCGTTGGCGTGTGGATGATATCATTGCAGAACCTATCCGTACCTTCGGGCTGCTGCGCGGGGCAGAGATCAGCAATGAGGTTGGGCGGCTGCTTGATCTGGTCGGGTTGTCGGCGGCAGATGGCACGAAGTTTCCGCATGAATTTTCTGGCGGGCAGCGCCAGCGCATCGCGATTGCACGGGCCTTGTCGTCCAAGCCCGAATTTATTGTCTGTGACGAGCCCACCTCGGCGCTGGATGTGTCGGTGCAGGCGCAGATCCTGAACCTGATGCGCGATTTGCAGGATGAATTCGGCCTGACCTATCTGCTTATCAGCCACGATCTGAGCGTCGTGCGCCACATGGCCAACCGTATTGGCGTGCTCTATCTGGGCCGACTTGTGGAAGTGGCTGAATCCAAGCGGCTGTTCACCGATCCGCAGCACCCCTATACCCGCATGTTGCTGGACGCGGTGCCCGATCTGGCACTTTCGGGCCGCAGGCGGATGCCGGTCACGGGTGAGATACCCAACCCTATCAACCCGCCATCAGGTTGCACCTTTCACCCGCGTTGCCCAAAGGTGATGGATATCTGCAAGACGCAGAATCCACGCGATTTCCCAACCGCCACAGGCACGGCTGCATGTCATCTGTTATCGCAGGAAGCGGCCGTTTCAGGCACAGACTAGGCACGCTAACAGGCACAGTCAGCTTTGAGGGCTTTGCTGCCGGTGGACTAACGCACCAAGCGCGGAGCAAAGGCCGAAGGCCGCCGCGCATCGCCGGGCCGCTCCCACGGCACGGCGATATGGCTGCCCCAAGCGCAAAAATCTGATCTCCTGCGGATTTGGCCAGCATAAAGCGCTACAGATTGAATCTTGGATCGCCGCACAGCGGCCCGACGCTGCGCGGCGTTGCACCCGGTCCCACCGTCCGCAAAGCCCTCAAAGCTGTTATTTATGCGCTGGTGTCTGGTGCCGAATGCAAGCGCCTTTGACCGCCCTCACATTCCATACGCCTAGACAAAAAAAGACGCTCGGATGAACTGTCATCCAAGCGCCGTGTAAAGGTGGCGGCAGTATCAGGCTGTCGTGATCACCGTGTTGCCCGGATGACGCGCGATATCTCATCCAGTTGCAGGATCGCGCGCTTCAGATAGAAGCCCTGCAAATGCAGGTGATTGGCGAGAAAGCTGTTCGCGCCAGAGCTGTTAAGCACAACAAGCGGCTGTTGCTGTGACGCCTCGCGCAGACTTTCCAACGCCTGAAGCCAGACCCGCGTCAACCCCTGCGCTGATATGACAGCCTCGAAATCGCGCCCCAATTCGCGCAGCAAAAGATATGACGCATAGGCCATGCCCTTGTTCAGATAGAAAATGTCGTCAGATACCATATCGATAATGAAGCCATCCGCGCTGACATGCTCATCCACGATGGCCGCGCGAGAGCCCAGTTCGCTGGCCATCCGGTCAATAGTCAGGGCAAGTGCATCTGCACGGGTTTCAAAGGTTGCCAGACCCAGTGCGACACGGGTGTTATAGGCCCGCAAGGCACGTGCTGCGGATTCGTACTGGGTGTCGGCAGGCTGGATCGGCAAGAAGGACTGATCAAAGTCGAACATCCAGACATCGGTGGGGAATTGCAAAAGGCCACTTGCGCGCTCCAGATCGCTGTCAATCGCAGACGAGCCGCGCAACCGTCCGATCTGGTTTTCCAACTCCAGTGTGAAGCGGCTGATGGCGCGGATCATGCCACGCTGGAAATTCGGCATATTGTCGTGAAACGCAGTCGGAAAGAAAATCGGGTCATTCGCGGTCCAGCGATGGGTCACCACTTCGCGGGTGATCAGCGCCTCTGCCATATTTACCGCATGGCTCCCCCCTTCAATCGGGGCAGGGGGCGTGAATTCAAGGTCTGCATCAATCCGGTGCATCAGATTGCCGATCACCCCGAAATAGAGCGTGAAAGTTACAATCAGCATCCACAAGCTGCGCTTGAGGATGATCCGTGGTCTGGTTCCGAACACAAGTCCGGGAAGCGAAACCTCCGGCCTTTTTGCCGGAACCTGTGGCCGGATGATAAGATCATTGCCCATGGCAGCCCTCCTGTAACGCGGCAGTCGGACCAGATCTGCCCGCTGCACTTCACCCGAAATAACGCGGGCCGGGGCGTTTTAATCCGCGCTCTGCGAAAGAGTTTTTGGAAAAGCTGTCGATTTTTTTGGATGAAAACGGCCTGTGGCGCGTATGTGCAGAAACCTTGACCGGAGGCCATATTGTGAGTCTGAAAGCTGAAGTGACGTTGCACACGGCAAGTCTGCGCCGCTATGCGCTGGTTCTGACCCGCGATCCGACAGCGGCGGATGATCTGGTGCAGGAAACGCTGGTGAAAGCCATCGACAAGGCCGATACATGGCAACCCGGCACGAACCTGCGCCCGTGGTTGTTCCGCATCATGCACAACACCCATATCAGCGAGTTGCGCCGCGCGAAAACCCGCAGCGACGCTGCGCCGGATTTGCCGGAACCCGTGGTGCAGGATCATCAGCATACGCAGCTTGAACTCAAGCAGGTGTTGCAAGCGCTTGACCAACTGCCCGAGGCGCAGAGAAAGCCCATTATTCTGATAGCGCTGCGCGAAATGTCCTATGTCGAGGCGGCGCGCTCGCTCGATGTGCCGTTGGGCACGTTCATGTCGCGGCTGGGGCGCGGGCGCGAAGCGCTGCGCAAGATCGTGTCTGGCGTCACTGCGGGAAAGCTGGCTGTTCTGAACAGGAAAGGAAACATCTGATGACACAAGACACCAACACCGAACAGGATCTTGGTCTGGACGATGATCTGATGGCCTATGTGGACGGAACGCTTTCACCCGAGAAAATGGCGCAGGTAGAAGCGCGGCTTGCCCGTGACCCAGAGGCCCGCGCGGCAACTGCAAGCTGGCGCCACCATGACAATCTGATCCGGGAAATGGCACAGACAGCAGATGACCTGCCCGCGAATATGCGTATTGCTGCGCTGGAACGCGAACTTGCCACAAAGCTGCAGGCACGAAAGCGCCGCGCGTTCCTGATGGGGCCAGCCCTTGGCCGGATTGCGGCAAGTGTGCTGATCTTTACAGCCGGTTGGGGCGCGCACGGGTTGTTTAGTTCCTCCTCGCAACTGAGGGGGGCGGAGTATCCGCAATTTGTGTCTGCAACTTTGACCGGGCATTATGCGCTACAATACGCATCCATGCAGCAGGCCGAGTTTCAGCCGGAAGACTTGGACATGGCGCTGGACTGGATGTCAGAACGGATGCAGCGCAAGATCGACAGCCCGAAGCTGGAAAGGCTGGGTTATGAGGTGGAAAGCGCAAGGCTGGTATCGGCCGATAGCGGGCCGCTTGCGATTTTCCACTTCCGCGATCGACAGGGGGACAGGGTGACCGTATCCATCACCCCGCATGCGCCAGATAAAGCAGATTACGCGCTACGCGTTGTGCGGCTGGACACGGACAGCATGGCGTATTGGACGGATGCGGGACTGGACTATTCCATTATTGGTGATGTCGATGTCGGCCAGATCACAACACTCGCAGCAGCAGTCCGGGAGTAACTTTTTATCTTGTCCGATATGGCTCTGTCGGGAAATATCGGCAGAATTATCAGGGCCGGTTGAGGGGCGATGTGATGGATATTACTGGCAAAACGCCTATGCCGGTTGTGGCGCTGCCGCAAGGATAACTTGCGCATGATGCCAAGTGACGCGCTACCCCCGGAGCGGCGGTGATGCGAAACAATGCCGCAGCAGCCAAATTCCGGGGGGCTTTGCGTATCGCTGAGACGTAAAAAACTCTTGCGATATAGGCGCTTGTCATAAATGCACATCATATTTCAGAAACGGGGTAGTTTCCGGCGCGTATTGCCTTGCGCAGTTGTGCATACGCGAAGGATTACGGGCATCTGCCCTCGGCTCAGCGCCCATTGATTTCAACCTTGGGGCGTGATCCACGCTCTGCAAGGAGACCGATCAAAGAGCAACCTTTTCTGGCGGACTGAGTGACGCGGATCAGAAAACAGTCTGGGGACTGTTTTCTCGCTGAACCAGATAGCGCGTCTGAAACCTTTCTTTTCCAAGAGCCATGGCAAGCCGCGTGTTGACGACCGGCGCGTTCTCGGCGGCATAATCTTCATTAAGCGTAATGAGATGCGGTGGTGTGATGCGCCCAAGGAATACCTCCACACAAAACATTATACAACCGTTGGACGCGGTGGAGCGATATGGGTGTATTCGCCCGGATCATGGCGGGACTGTGCATCAAAGCATGCGTTGACCGCTCGCGGCAACCGTTCGGTTCTGGCTTTGAATATCAATGAGCCTGGAGCCTAACGCCCGTGGCGCATCTGTACTGATGACGGGGGGCATCGATTCTTCACTCGCAGGCAATCGCGGGACCAGGGGGTGGTCTTGTTCCTGCGCAAATAGAGTTTTCCTGTTGGTGTTGCCCCGCGCGCGCAGCGGGGCGTGTCCAAAGTTTGAAAGGGCGCCCGCTCAGGACCGATGCCGGTGCCTCGTTTTTCACTGAGAGCAAAATTAAGAAGGGGTGGCGGTGATCTGGTGCCAATACCCGGTTTTTTGTCCGCCCGCGTCACCGGAGAGTGACATTTCCTTTCCCGCTCACAAAGTTTCGGTGCAAATCGGCGCTATGTGCGAACCAGTGACAAATCCAGTGACAAACCCAAAAAAACAGACACGAACCGCCGAAACGGTAAGCGCGTAGCTGTCTGATTTTGATATATTTTTGGCTCCGGCGGTAGGGATCGAACCTACGACCAATTGATTAACAGTCAACTGCTCTACCGCTGAGCTACGCCGGAACACGGGAGCGCTATAGCAAGTGTTGATAGGCGCGTCCAGAGTGATTTCGCGTCGAATTGTCATTCTCTTTGGTCGCATGAGAAAATCGCGGTTGTGGACATTTCCGGGTGGCTTTTGACCACGCCGCGCTCTTCGAGGTCTATCAAATGCGCGAAAATATTCCGGCTGGCAGCAGGGTGAAGCGAGGGAGGGGTGTCAGAGTAGATCAGACCGACCAGTTGCGCGATTGTGCGCGGACCGACCAATAGTTGGGACAGGATTGCGTCTTCGCGCGCCTGTCGATGCTGGCGCAACTCCGCGATCCGCGCGCGGGGAGCATCGACGGGTGCGCCATGGCCCGGATAGAGGCGCCTTGGCATTTGCGCCTCCAACCGGTCGAGAGAGCGCATATATGCGCCCATATCGCCGTCTGGCGGGGACACCAATGTGCTGGACCAGCCCATGACATGATCGCCACTGAATACCGCGCCACGCCATTCAAAGCACAAATGGTTGCCGAAATGGCCCGGCGTCCAGATTGCACGCAGCTCATGCTCTCCAAGCTGGATCGATTCGTTATCTTTGAGCGTTCTATCGGCGCGAAATGCATGATCCACGCCTTCTCCACCGCCAGCATGGCCCGAATGCGCCAGCAATTCCATTCGATCAGAGCGCCCAGCGGAACTGTTCCCGAATGCAAGAATCGGTGCGCCGCTATGGTGCGAAAGTCTGCGCGCGAGGGGTGAGTGATCAAGATGCGAATGTGTCACAAGTATTTTGCGTAATCGGCCACAGTGATGCAGGGCGTCCACCAATGCTTTGAAATGCGCGTCACTCTCTGGCCCGGGGTCGATAATGCAGACATCATCCGTTCCGATGATATAGGTGTTGGTCCCGTCGCCTGTCATGGGTGAGGGGTTTGGTGCACATATGACATGCAGATCAGGTTCAAGGCAGCGCATCACGGTCAGCGGATCTCTTGCAAAGGCACTACAGGGTACTGCACCCTTGCGCGTCACTCAATTCTGCACCTTGCGATATTTCATCGATAAGAGTTTTGACGCAAGATCACTGTATCAGTCGCGTTGAATACCCTCGTGCACAATGCGAATTCGCAACCGACCGACTTGGATATAGGAAATGGTGCCCCCACACGGACTCGAACCGCGGACCTACTGATTACAAATCAGTTGCTCTACCAGCTGAGCTATAGGGGCCTTGGGCGCAGCGTTTAGGCGGATTTCTTTCCTGAGTAAAGGCCCAAAACCTGATTTCTGCGTTTCGAAACAGATATTCTTTATCTTCCTGCCATGTTCCAGATCGGGCTTCGGTGTACCAGCGCATAGGTCACGCTTGTCATGATCCCCGCGCGCGCCGGCACCGCTGCCATCAAGCCTTGAACTCGTCGATAATCGCAATCGCTTCCTCTGCGGTTTCAGCGAAATGGAACAGATCGAGGTCCTCGCGCGCAATCGTCCCTGCTTCTGCCAAGGCATCCCAGTTGATGATCCGCGTCCAGAAGTCACGACCAAACAGGATGAAGGGCATCTTGTGCATACGCTCGGTCTGGATCAGGGTCAGGGTTTCGAACATCTCATCCAATGTTCCAAACCCGCCGGGAAATACTGTTATCGCCTTGGCGCGCATCAGGAAATGCATCTTGCGGATTGCGAAATAATGGAAGTTGAAGCACAGATCAGGGGTGACATAGGTATTCGGGGCCTGCTCGTGCGGCAACACGATGTTCAAGCCGATCGAAACGCCCCCCGCATCTTTTGCACCGCGATTTCCCGCTTCCATCACGCCCGGTCCGCCGCCCGTGACAATGACATCCTCGCGCCCGTAGCTTTGCACCGAGCGCAACGTCATCAGCCGCGCAAATTCGCGCGCCACATCGTAGAATCGGGACAATTCCGACAGGGTGCTGGTTTTCGCGCCATCGGCATGTTCGGGTCTGGGGATGCGCGCGCCGCCGAACATGACGATGGTGGATTGAATGCCGCGTTCATTCATCAGAAGTTCCGGCTTGAGCAACTCCAGTTGCAGCCGCACAGGACGCAATTCGTCGCGCAGCATGAAATCGCGATCGGCAAAGGCCAGCTTGTAGGCAGGGTGGCGCGTTTGCGCGGTATCGGGGGCCTCGTCCCAGTAGCGGATATCTTCGCTCGCATCGGGAAAGGGGCGCTTCTTGGTCTGTTCGGTCAAAAAAGCCTCCGGTGGTATGGGCCAATTGCGGTTTGTTCCGCGCAAGGCTATAGCGAAGGCCAACAGATGACCATACCCACGGAGCCCGTAATGACAGACAACGCCGCCTTGGAAACTGCTATCGAAGCCGCATGGGACGTGCGCGACACAATCACCCCGTCCACCACCGGCACGACACGTGATGCTATCGAGGCCACGCTTGAGGCACTGGATTCGGGCGCGCTGCGCGTGGCAGAACGCCGCGAGTCAGGCGAGTGGCATGTGAACCAATGGGCCAAGAAGGCCGTGCTGCTGGGGTTTCGCATCAAGGATATGGAGCCGCATGAGGGTGGGCCGCAGGGCAGCGGCTGGTGGGACAAGGTCGATAGCAAGTTCAAGGGTTGGGACGCGGCACAGTGGAAAGCCGCAGGTTTTCGCGCCGTGCCAAATTGCGTCGTGCGCAAATCCGCCTATATCGCGCCCGGTGTGGTGCTGATGCCCTCCTTTGTGAACCTCGGCGCTCATGTCGGGCGCGGTACAATGGTCGATACATGGGCAACTGTCGGGTCCTGTGCCCAGATCGGCGAGAATGTGCACCTTTCGGGCGGTGTCGGGATTGGTGGCGTGCTGGAGCCGATGCAGGCAGGCCCGACGATCATCGAAGATAACTGCTTTATCGGTGCACGGTCCGAAGTGGTCGAGGGCTGCATCATCCGCGAAGGCTCGGTCCTTGGGATGGGTGTGTTCATCGGCAAATCGACCAAGATCGTGGACCGCGAAACCGGCGCTGTGACCTTTGGCGAAGTGCCGCCCTATTCGGTGGTGGTCGCAGGTTCGATGCCGTCAAAGAACGGGATCAACCTCTATTGCGCCGTGATCGTGAAGCGGGTGGATGCACAGACCCGCTCGAAAACCGGCATCAACGAGTTGCTGCGCGACTAAGGCGTGGTTTTGGGCGCGCAGCACCTGTGTTGCAAAGTTGTGCGCGCCCTATGGACCCTTTTCCTTATGGCTCCTATAACGCGCGACATGTTTGGTATGCGGATCATTCAGCGAATTAGCGTCCCGGCACTCTGACGCGCCCAGAGTGCCGGGTCCGCCTTGGCGCCTGCAACTTTTTCCAATTCGCAAGGTATCCGACCATGACTGACACCCCTGATTATAAAGACACGCTTTCCCTGCCGCAGACCGAGTTTCCGATGCGCGCAGGACTGCCCGCGCGCGAACCTGAATGGCTGGCACGCTGGGAACGGCTTGGCATCTATGACCGGCTGCGCGAAAATGCCGCCGACCGTAGACCTTTCATCCTGCATGATGGCCCCCCCTATGCGAACGGCCATTTGCATATCGGCCACGCGCTGAACAAGGTACTGAAGGATTTTATCACCCGCTCGCAACAAATGCTGGGGCGCGATGCGCGCTATGTGCCGGGCTGGGATTGCCACGGCCTGCCGATCGAGTGGAAGATCGAAGAAAAATACCGTGCGGCTGGGCTGGACAAGGACGCGGTCGATATCGTCGATTTCCGTCAGGAATGCCGCCGTTTCGCTGAAGGCTGGATCGACATCCAGCGCGAAGAATTCAAGCGGCTTGGCATCACTGGCAAGTGGGACAAGCCGTATCTTACGATGGATTACCACGCCGAGGCGGTGATCGCGGATGAATTCATGAAGCTGGTGATGAATGGCTCGCTCTATCAGGGGTCCAAACCCGTTATGTGGTCGCCCGTGGAGAAAACCGCGTTGGCCGAGGCCGAGGTTGAGTATCACGAGCATACCTCGCATACGATCTGGGTGAAATTCCCAATCGCTGATTTTGGGCCGCAAGCGTCGGATTTGAGTATTTCTGGCAAGAAAATGGGCATGTCGGTTGTGATCTGGACAACGACGCCCTGGACCATCCCGCAAAACCGCGCTGTGTGTTTCGGCCCTGATATCGAGTATGGCATTTATGAAGTGTCGGAGGCCTTGGAGGGCAGCAAGGAAGAGGTCGGCGCGAAAATCATCCTGGCCGATGCTCTGGCCGAAAGCGCGCTGAGTGCTGCGAAAGTGCAGGCGACACGGTTGCGCACCGTCAGCGCCGATGAACTGGCCGCCCTGACCCTTGCCCACCCTTTCCGCGGGGTCGAGGGTGCACAGGGGGAATGGGATTTTGATGTCCCCATGCTGCCCGGTGACCATGTCACCGATGACGCTGGCACGGGCTTTGTCCACACTGCCCCCAGCCACGGCGATGACGACTATCAGATCGGCCTGAAACACGGGCTGCCCATGACCTATAACGTGGTTGAGGATGGCAGCTACCGCACTGATCTGCCGCTGTTCGGGGGCGAGGTGATCGTCAAACCCGATGGCAAGGAGGGCGGCGCGAATGTGGCCGTGATCAAGCAACTGGCCTATGCGGGTGCATTGTTTGCCAAGGGCAAGCTGCGCCACAGCTACCCCCATAGCTGGCGGTCCAAAGCGCCGCTGATCTATCGCAACACTGCGCAATGGTTTGCGGCCATCGACAAGCCGCTGAATGACGGCATGGGCACGCATGGCGACACGATCCGTGCGCGTGCGCTGGAATCCATCGACCGGCTGGTGAAATGGACGCCCCAGACAGGGCGCAACCGGCTTTATTCCATGATCGAGGCGCGCCCAGACTGGGTGCTGTCGCGCCAGCGTGCCTGGGGCGTGCCGCTGACCTGTTTCACCAAAAAGGGTGCGAAACCCACGGACCCCGATTTCCTTTTGCGCGACGCAGAGGTGAACGCGCGGATCAAGGCCGCGTTCGAGAGTGACGGCGCGGATGTCTGGTATGTGCAAGGTTTCAAGGAGCGCATCCTTGAAAACCTACATGATCCAGACGACTATGATCAGGTTTTTGACATTCTTGATGTGTGGTTCGATAGCGGCTCGACCCATGCTTTCGTGCTGCGCGACCGCGAGGATGGCGCGCCTGACGGGATTGCGGACCTGTATCTGGAAGGGACCGACCAGCACCG
>SLAT01000206.1 GCA_007126715.1 Roseinatronobacter sp. | reverse complement strand
AATTTACAATGGCGCACAAAACACCCTATGGCAAGGTGAGTTGGCCTTGCTAGGGAGTTACCGAGATTTCAGGAAACTTTGGTGCGGTCGAGAAGACTCGAACTTCCACGGGAGTTACCCCACAGCGACCTCAACGCTGCGCGTCTACCAATTCCGCCACGACCGCACATGACTTGGTGAGGGCCTGATAGCCATTCACACACCCGTTGTGAAGAGGAAAAAACGCCCCAAGCATCAAGTTTTCTGCCAAGCGATGTTGCGACAGAATGGATCATGGCGCGCCAGAGGCACGCCATGTGAGGTAACAAAGAGTTTGGGTACAGCGTCAGTCTTGCGGAACCATAAATACTGGGACCGTCGCCTCTGCTGCCGCGCCATCGGTCGCGGCGGATTGATCGCTTGGCACGCCGAATACGGCGGCACGCAACAACGCATCGCGTTCAGGCTGCATTGGCGCGAATACCGCCTGCTTTGCTGGATCAAGCCCGTATTCATACCATGCCGCTGCCAGATCCTCGCGCGACGCAGCGCCGTAACCCTGGCCCAGATGATGCGCAAGCAACTCTGCATAAGCGCGTTCACCCATAGCGACCAGCAACAGGGCAGAACCAAGCGACAATTCCATCTCATCCAGCTTGTAGCCAACTGCAAGGCAAATCCGCGCCGTTGCGGCCAACTGTTCGGGACTCATGCCGGATTCCAGAATAAACCCGCCGACCGAACGCATCACCTCGTCGCGGGGCTGCACCGAAAGTGCTGCAACATAAGGCCGCAGCGTCGGCGCAAATTGCTGGCACTGCGCCACGATCTGGTCAGGTGTCGCACCTTGAACCTTGGTGATCAGTTCCTCACCGTCAGCGATTGCATAAGTGCGCGCAAGGCAGAATTGCTCATTCACCACCATCTGCGGATCTGTCATCGTGGCCTGTGTGGTGAAGCCGCCATTGGCGCTGGTCAGCAAACTGACACGGTTGCAATGCGAGGCCAGCGACCGTTCTGCCTGTCCACCGCCAAAGAAGCTGGGGATCGAAGATTGGGCAGCGACAGTCTCAGTATTGGGATTGCGTGCTGCCGGTTGGGCAGACGGTACAGACAAAGCGACCTCTGTCGTTGCAGAGGGTTGCGTGGTGTCTGCTTGTGGTGCCGCGGCCATGACAGGCGCCTGCGCGTCGTTTATCTGGCAGGTGCCCCGCGTACAACTGAACATGGCAGGCGTGACATTGAAGGCCTGAAAGTCATTGCGGACATAGCCATCAGGCGTCGAGACGAAAACCTGCACCGTGCAGGCTTGTGCGCTGCACCAGAATGCACTGCCGGTCGCAGAAGTGTCGATGATGTAGTCGGTCCGGCCGTCACCGTTTATGTCTGCAAGCTGGATAAAACCGGCACGCTCGACAAGTTGGGCCGCTGTCGGGTCGGATGAAGCGGCAATCTCGTCAACAGCATTGGCGACGGCAGCAGGCAAGCCGTAATTTCCCGCAGCTTGTGCGGGAGAGCGTCCCGACATCTCGTCGCGCACCAGCAACAAAAGCCCGCGCATCCCCTGTGGGTGCGATGACACCGCTTGCGCCACCTGCGGTCCGCCGACAAGCGCACGCTGATGTGCGGTGACAAGAATGTTGCGTTCAAATTCCGTTACCTGGCCGGTGCCAGAGAAACCGAGGAAGACCTGATATTGTGCAATCCCGTCGCGCGACCGCGGGCCGATCACGCCATCAGCGCTGCCAACGGACCAGCCGAAATGATTAAGCGCCGACTGGACCGCGCGGTTCTGCTCGCGTTGCACGGTATTCACAGAAGAGCGTGTGACCGTCCGTTGAGGCGTGGCGCGCTGCGGCTGAACGCGTGCAGGTTGCGAGCGTTGCTGATTGGCGATTGCGCCGCCGATAATGCCGCCAATAATCCCACCGACCAGACCATCTTGCGCTTTTGCCTGTGAAACAGGAAAGGCAACGGTGCTGATGGACAGGGCTGCGATTACACTGTATTTCAAAATCATATCATTTCCCCCGAAAATGCCTGACACCAGATTAGCGCCTGCGCTCACATCTGACTAACGTTTTTTTGATCGCGGAGAGCAGCAGCCAAATGTTGACACAACATCCTGAATGGACGCTCATGCCGGGCTTGTCAGATTATGAGGAAACTCTGCTGGCGATGGAGGCGCGCGTCGCGGATATTGCCAAGGGCAATGCGCCAGAGGCAATCTGGCTTCTGGAGCACCCGCCGCTCTATACCGCCGGAACGAGTGCCGTCCCTTCGGACCTGACCCAAGCTGACCGTTTCCCCGTCCATTATGCCGGGCGGGGCGGTCAATATACCTATCACGGTCCCGGACAGCGTGTTGTCTATGTTATGCTGGATCTGAACCGTCGTGGGCGCGATGTGCGTTGTTTTGTGCACAATATGGAAAGCTGGGTGATCAATACGCTTGACGAATTCGGCATCCGCGCCGAGCGCCGCGCGGGCCGTGTCGGCGTCTGGGTTACCCGCCCCGAGAAAAGCCCCCTGCCCGATGCCAGCCCCCGCGAAGACAAGATTGCCGCGATCGGAATCAAGCTGCGCCGCTGGATCAGCTTTCACGGCATTTCGATCAATGTAGAGCCCGACCTGAGCCATTTTGAGGGAATCATCCCCTGTGGAATCCGCGAGCATGGCGTCACGTCACTGGTCGATCTGGGTTTGCCGGTCACGATGGATGATCTCGATCTTGCTCTGAAAAGACAGTTTATGCACATATTCGGTGATTGACATGCGTCTGCGTGCCTGATTCGCACCCTATTGCTCAGCAGCACCGCAGCAAACGCCTTGATCCATGTCAAAAAATCTGCCCTCTGCGACACTTGGAGCATTGCTCTATCAAAAGCCACATCCTAAAAGCATAGTATACCGCGATACACAGGCACGTGTTCTGTGCCCACTGGATCGCGGAGGCAGACCGGCCCGTTCAGTATTCGTTTGGGCCATGCACGACAACAGTTGCGATTAACGCAACAGGAATCGGGAACTGGAGTAGCCAATGGCCGATGCAGCCACGCATGACCACGGACACGAAGATACCCGCGGGTTCTTCACCCGCTGGTTCATGTCCACCAACCACAAGGATATCGGTATCCTTTACCTCTTCACGGCCGGTATTGTCGGCTTCATCGCGGTGGCCTTTTCGGTCTATATGCGCATGGAGTTGATGGAACCGGGCGTTCAGTACATGTGTATGGAAGGCGCAAGCTTCACTGCACAGGATGACTGTACGCCCAACGGTCACATCTGGAACGTGCTGGTTACCGCGCACGGCATCCTGATGATGTTCTTTGTGCTGATCCCTGCGTTGTTCGGTGGTTTTGGCAACTACTTCATGCCGCTGCAAATTGGTGCGCCGGACATGGCGTTTCCAAGGCTCAACAACCTCAGCTACTGGCTGTTTGTTGCAGGTTCAGCGCTGGCGGTCGCATCGGTCCTGTCGCCCGGTGGCAATGGCCAGCTTGGGTCTGGTGTGGGCTGGGTGCTGTATCCACCGCTCTCGACAACAGAAGGTGGCTATTCCATGGATCTCGCGATTTTCGCGGTCCATGTATCGGGCGCTTCATCCATTCTGGGCGCGATCAATATCATCACCACCTTCCTGAACATGCGCGCACCCGGCATGACATTGTTCAAGGTTCCGTTGTTTGCATGGTCGGTCTTCATCACCGCGTGGATGATTCTGCTCGCGCTGCCGGTTCTGGCTGGTGCAATCACGATGCTTCTGACGGATCGCAACTTCGGCACTGCCTTCTTTGATCCGGCAGGTGGCGGCGACCCGGTCCTGTATCAGCATATCTTGTGGTTCTTCGGACACCCGGAAGTGTATATCATCATCATTCCCGGCTTTGGCATCATCAGCCACGTGATCGCAACCTTCTCGCGCAAGCCGATCTTCGGTTATCTGCCGATGGTCTGGGCGATGATCGCGATTGCTGTTCTGGGCTTTATCGTCTGGGCGCACCACATGTACACGGTCGGCATGTCATTGACGCAGCAGACATACTTCATGCTTGCAACAATGGTGATCGCGGTGCCAACAGGCATCAAGATCTTCAGCTGGATTGCAACGATGTGGCGCGGCTCTGTCAGCTTCGAGACACCGATGCTCTGGGCGTTTGGCTTTCTGTTCCTGTTCACCGTCGGCGGTGTAACCGGGATCGTGCTGAGCCAAGCACCGATCGACCGCATCTACCATGACACCTATTATGTGGTGGCACACTTCCACTACGTGATGAGCCTTGGCGCAGTCTTTGCCCTGTTTGCCGGTATCTACTACTGGATGGGCAAGATGTCCGGTCGCCAATACCCTGAATGGGCCGGGAAGCTGCATTTCTGGACCATGTTCATTGGTGCAAACGTCACTTTCTTCCCGCAGCACTTCCTTGGCCGTCAGGGCATGCCGCGCCGCTATATCGACTACCCCGAAGCCTATGCGCTTTGGAACTATGTCAGCTCGATCGGTGCGTTTATCAGCTTTGCGTCCTTCCTGTTCTTCATCGGGATCGTGTTCTACACGCTGAAATTCGGCGCGCGCATCACCGAGAAGAACTACTGGAACGAGCATGCGGACACGCTTGAATGGACCCTGCCCTCGCCCCCGCCCGAACATACGTTCGAGCAGCTTCCAAAGCGCGAGGACTGGGACAAGCAACCTGCACATTAAGGGTTGAAGGCAAAAACAATGCCTGTCATCTGGTCAATATCACCAAAAGCCCCGGGCACTACGCCCGGGGCTTTTGAACTGGCTTCCAGCGATGGCGCAGAATACCGGCTGGCGCTGATGCCGCATCTTTCGATGGGCCCGCGTGGATTTGTGCGCATCATTGCGATCAGCGCGGCGGTTCTTGCACTGCCACTTCTGGGGGTTCTGGGGACGCCTGTTTTGTGGGGGCTTTTGCCATTTGCGGGTCTGGCACTTTGGGCCTTGTGGTATGCGCTTAGTCGCAACAGCGCAGAGCGGCGCGCCTTGCGCGAGGATCTGTGCCTGACGAAAGAGCGGATTGAGATAACCCGCACCAACCCGCGTAAACCCACACAGCACTGGCACGCCAATCCTTATTGGGTTCGGGTAAAGCTGGCCGAGAAAGGTGGCGCGCTGGAAAACTACCTGACATTGGAAGGCAATGGTCGTGAGGTAGAACTGGGCGCATTTCTCAGCCCTGAGGAACGCGCGTCTCTTTATCACGAATTATCACGTGCCTTGCGGCATCTGCGCTGAAGATCAACAGGACTTGGGCTGATCCCTGCGCGCGGCACGAAATGCTGCGGCAACGGCATCTGCGCGGCGACGATCAGCCTCTTTTTCTGGCCCCTGCGCTGTGGGCAAGAACCTGAAGCGAAAGGCTTGCAGGCGCTTATCGGCATCAGCCTCAGGATAGCCAATGGCATCCAGACTGCCAGCAAGCGGCAGATCATCACCCATTCCATCAGGGCAAAACCCAAGCGAGAGGCGGTCGAGTCGCCGCCAATCAAAACGTGGGCCGGGGTCTTCCTTGCGCTCTGGTGCCATATCGGAATGGGCGATCACCTGATGGCGCGCAATGTTCCAACGCTCCATCATGCTGGTCAGCAATGCCTCAAGGCAGCGCATCTGGGGTTCCGGGAAGGGTTGCGCGCCGGTATTCACCAATTCAACGCCAAGTGAATGCGAGTTGATGTCAGCTATCCCACACCATGACCCTGCCCCGGCGTGCCAGGCGCGATCAGCCTCTTGCACGAGGCTCCAGACCTCACCCGAAGGAGAGATCACATAATGAGCAGAAACTTCCGCGCTTGGATCGCATAACCGGTCCAGTGCAGCTTCAGCGTCGCGCATTCCAGTGTAATGCAGCACGATCATAGATGGCCGCGCGCCATCGCGGCGCTGCCCGAAATTTGGCGAGGGGGTCCACCGTGCCTGCAACAGCCGCGATCACTCGCGCGCGCGGACTGTGCGGGCAGCCTGACGGAATGGCGTGGGGTCCCACCAGCAAGCGAAACCGTCCCCATCAGGGTCCAGATGGTTGGGGTCACGCTCTGGCCCACCAGCCGCAAGAAACGCTTCTTGGGCAAGATCCTGACTTGGATATTGCGCACAAGCTGTTTCGGAACGGCGCCAGCGGAACGGATTGGTCCTGTTATATCGCTGATCGCCAACATTGTGTTGTGTGGACAAGGCATAGACAAACAGGTTCGGACCTGTCCCACCGGCCGACATCTCGCTTTCACTGACGCGCACTTGCGGCACAAAATCCCGCTCTATCAATCTGTCAGGCTGGGCGGCGCCAAAGGGCTGCGGTGTGAATTGCTGCTCGCTAACGCCGGTTGCCGCACTTGCTGTTTGCACGGGTGCAGAAGGCGACAAGGCTGACAGTGGCGCGCCGGAATCTTGTTGTGCGACCGGAAACTGCTGCGTTGAGGACGGCGCCGGCGAAGAAGGCGCACCGCGCACCGCTGCGACAGCTTCCTGCCCGATAGAGGCCGGTTGGCTTGTTGGCTGCGCAAATTGCGGACCGCTTGCCGCCGGGGCTTGCACATTGCGCGCCTGTGCCGCCTCGTTGCGCCGAATACGCGACAGTTCTTCCTGCGCGCGCATGTATTGCGCATAATCGCTGAAACCCACACCCCGTCCGGTGGTGTCGATAACGTTGGAATAGGGTGCAGAAGTGTCACAGCCTGCCAACACCACAGCGGTGGCGCCTATCACAATCAGTGCCTTGGGAAAACGCATCGAACCTCTCAGCCTTGCTAAGCTATGTGGCAAGTTACCACCATTTTTCAGGTTTGGAAACAAAGCCGGATGCTGCTTCAAGAACATGTGCTGTATTCAGCAACGCCCCCTCTTCCCAAGGGCGCCCGATCAGTTGCAGGCCCAGCGGCAACCCTTTCGCATCCAGCCCGGCAGGCAGTGCAATTCCGGGCAAACCCGCAAGGTTGACTGTCACAGTGAACACATCATTCAGATACATTTCCACCGGGTCCGCATCGACCATTTCGCCCAGCCCAAAGGCCGCTGACGGGGTCGCAGGGGTCAGGATTGCGTCGATCCCTTGGGCAAACACATTCTCGAAGTCGCGCTTGATAAGGGTGCGGACCTTGCGTGCACGGTTGTAATAAGCATCATAAAACCCGGCCGACAGCACATAGGTGCCGATCATGACGCGCCGCTGCACTTCCATCCCGAACCCTTCGGCGCGGGTCTTCTCGTACATCTGGGTAATGCCATCGCCCGGCCCCAATGTCGCGCGGTGCCCATAACGCACCCCGTCATAGCGTGCGAGGTTGCTTGATGCCTCGGCCGGTGCAATGACGTAATAGGCTGGCAGAGCGTATTTTGTATGTGGCAGCGAGATATCGACAATCTCGGCGCCTGCGTCGCGCAGCATCTCCGCGCCATTGTCCCACAGCGCTGCAATCTCGGCTGGCATTGCATCCAGCCGGTATTCGCGCGGGATACCGATCTTGGTGCCGCGAATATCGCCTGTCAGCATCGCTTCAAAATCCGGCACAGGCAATTCGACACTGGTCGAATCTTTGGGATCATGGCCGCACATCGCCTGCAACATGATCGCTGCATCGCGCACGGTTTTGGTCATCGGGCCAGCTTGGTCCAAAGACGAGGCAAATGCGACGATTCCCCAGCGCGAACACCGCCCATAGGTTGGTTTGATCCCGACCGTGCCGGTAAAGGCCGCTGGCTGGCGGATTGAACCGCCTGTGTCCGTACCGGTCGCAGCAAGGCAGAGGTCCGCCGCGACTGCTGCCGCAGATCCCCCCGATGACCCCCCCGGTGTCAGATCGCGTGCATCCACCTTCCAAGGGTTTATCGCATTCCCATAGACCGAAGTTTCATTGCTGGACCCCATGGCGAATTCATCCATGTTCAGCTTGCCCAGCATCACAGCACCCGCATCGCGCAATTGCGCAGACACGGTGGATTCGTATTCTGGCCGGAATCCTTCGAGGATGCGTGACGCGGCCTGAGAGGCCACCCCCTCAGTACAAAACAGATCCTTGATGCCCACCGGAATCCCGCACATCGCAGGCGCATCGCCCGTCTTGATCCGCGAATCGGCGGCCTTTGCACGCTCCAACGCGATATCAGGTGTGTGATGGACGAACGCATTCAGTTTGCCCGCCCCGTCGATTGCCTCAAGACAGGCTTCGGTCAGCGCAACCGATGTCACATCACCTGCGCGCAAGCGATCACGCGCATCGGCAATCGTCAGTTTGTTCAGATCACTCATTCCACCACCTTCGGGACGGCAAAGAAACCTTCGCGCGCGTCAGGCGCATTGGACAGAATTTTTGCCTGCATATCGCCATCGGTCACACCGTCCTGGCGACGTTTCAGGCGCATTGGCGTCACCGAAGTCATCGGTTCTACGCCCTCGACATCCACCTCGTTCAATTCTTCCATGAAAGTCAGAATCTGGCTGAGTTCCTGCGCCAAGGCGGGCAGATTTTCTTGGGGAACAGCAATGCGGGCAAGATGGGCCACCTTGCGCGCTGTCTCCAGGTCGATCTCGGACATGAACCCTCCGGGTTTTCTGGTATTTAAAGCCGCATTTAGCCCGATGCCGCGACAGGTGCAAGCACAGGGCACGCCGATCATCGCCATGCGCGAAAGCGCCGGACCAAAGACAGGCAACGAAATGTGAATTCACCTGTATACACCCCAAGGGTAGGGTAGCGCAAAGTTGGTTTGCAGAAAGCCCTGATCATGTTGCGCCTATTTGGTATCTTGGGGCGATGCGCCCTTGCATCCCCCATTATCGCCTGCCCTGCCCCGCCTGCCGCAGAAATGGAAATCCATCTGGCCGCCGTGAATGCCGAACGGCGCAAGGCCGGGCGCGCGCCCCTTGCCCTTTCACCCGATCTAAGCCGCGTGGCACAAGCACATGCCTGCGACATGGCAAAGCGCGGCTATTTCAGCCATACCAGCCCTGACGGGCGCGGCATGTCCGGCCGTTTGAGTCAGGCAGGACTAAACGGGCTTTGCGCAATGGGCGAGAATATCGCACGCGGCCAGCGCGATGTGCCAAGTGTCATGGGCGGCTGGATGCGCTCTGCCGGTCACAGGCGCAACATTCTCGACAGTGATTACTCTCTGGTCGGGTTTGGCCGTGCAGACGGGCCGAACTGGGTGCAGGTATTCGCGCGGCCTTGTTGATTGTCGATGCACCCAGCCTGCGCTACATCTGACCCAGACTTGGTATAGCCCGCAGGAGTGAGACATGCGCGACACGACCCCGCTGCCCATCCATCTGGCCGATTACCAGCCGCCCCCGTTTCTGGTTGAGGATGTGGCGCTTACATTTCGGTTGGCACCATCGGCCACGCGCGTGATCGCCAAGATCCGCTTCTACCCCAACCCTCATGCCACACCCGGCCATGACCTGCGCCTTGATGGCGAGGGGGTGAAATTGGTCACTGCACACCTGAATGGCTCTGCGCTTACGCCCCAAATTGATGAAACCGGCCTGACGGTCCCGGCGCAAGACCTGCCCGAAGGCCCCTTCGACTGGCAGACCGAGGTGGAAATTGCGCCCCAAGGCAATACCGCGCTGGAGGGGCTTTATATGTCGCGCGGCATGTATTGCACCCAATGCGAGGCAGAGGGCTTTCGCAAGATCACCTTCTATCCCGACCGCCCCGATGTGATGGCCCCGTTTCATGTGCGAATCGAATCTGATCTGCCGGTGCTTCTGTCCAATGGCAACCCCGGCGCATCTGGCCCCGGCTGGGCCGAATGGCACGACCCCCACCCCAAGCCCGCCTATCTGTTCGCGCTTGTAGCCGGTGATCTGGTCGCCACATCCGACCGTTTCACCACAATGGAGGGGCGCGATGTGGCGCTGAACATCTGGGTGCGCAAGGGCGATGAGGATAAGACCGCCTATGCGATGGACGCGCTCAAACGGTCAATGCTCTGGGATGAACAGGCGTACGGGCGCGCCTATGATCTGGATGTGTTCAACATCGTGGCGGTCGATGATTTCAACATGGGCGCGATGGAGAACAAGGGCCTGAACATCTTTAATTCGCGCTATGTCCTTGCCTCTCCCCAAACCGCGACCGATAGCGATTATTCCAGTATCGAGCGGATCATCGCACATGAGTATTTCCATAACTGGACCGGCAACCGCATCACCTGCCGCGACTGGTTCCAACTGTCGCTGAAAGAAGGGCTGACGGTCTTCCGCGACCAGCAATTCATGGGTGATATGCGAAGCCATGCGGTCAAGCGGATCGAGGATGTGCTGACCCTGCGCGCGCGCCAGTTTCGCGAAGATGACGGGCCTCTGGCCCATCCGGTGCGGCCTGAAAGCTATGTCGAGATCAACAATTTCTACACGGCGACTGTATATGAAAAAGGCGCGGAGTTGATCCGCATGTTGCACCTGCTGGTCGGCGAAGACCGCTACCGGGCCGCACTTGATCTGTATTTTGACCGCCATGACGGGCAGGCCTGCACGATCGAAGACTGGATCGCCGTGTTCGAAGAAGCGGCAGGACGCGACCTGTCTCAGTTCAAGCGCTGGTATGAACAGGCAGGCACACCCCGCATCGACGTATCGGACACATGGAATGACGGCACCTATACGCTAACGCTGCGCCAACATACCCCCCCAAGCCCCGGACAACCGCTGAAAGAACCGCTGGTCATTCCGGTTGCGATGGGGCTTCTGGGGTCAGACGGGGCCGAGGTACTGCCCACACAAGTGCTGGAACTCGACAGCCCCGAACAAAGTTTTTCGTTTGAAGGCTTGTCTGAGCGGCCTGTTGCATCGCTTTTGAGAGGGTTCAGCGCGCCGGTTGTGCTGAACCAATCCCTTACCCGCGAGCACCGCGCCCTGATGCTGGCCCATGACACCGACCCGTTCAACCGCTTCGAAGCAGGCCGCGCGCTGGCGCGCGAAATCCTGCATGCTATGGTGCTGGAGGGCGCAAGGCCCGGCCCCGATTACGTGCAGGCGCTGCGCGTAATGCTGCGAGATGAGGCGCTTGACCCGGCATTTCGTGCGCTGGCGCTTCATATCCCCGGACAAGACGATCTGGCCGCGTCATTATATGCCGCTGGTCATGTACCAGACCCGGACGCCATTCAATCCGCGCGCAGCACAGCCTTGCGCCTGATCGCCGAAGCCCTGAGCGATGACCTGTTGCAGGTGTATGAGGCCATGCAGACCCCCGGCCCCTACAGCCCCGACGCCAAGGATGCCGGGCGGCGCGCACTGCGCGTTCAGACCGTATCGCTTCTGGCACGTGCCGATCAGGGCGAAAAGGCAGCAGAGCTGTTTGTGCGGGCAGACAACATGACAGAACAACTGGGTGCATGGGGCGCGTTGCTGGCGATTGGCAAAGGGCAGCAAGAAGGCGCGCAATTCTACCGCCAATGGGCCGACGAGCGGCTGGTTGTCGATAAATGGTTTTCGGCGCAGGTAATGTATTCGGCCCCTGCAAATGCAGCAAACCTTGCGCAAGACCTGACACAGCACCCGGATTTCGACTGGAAGAACCCGAACCGTTTCCGTTCGGTCATCGGTGCGCTGGGTGCCAACCCGGCGGGGTTCCATAACCGAGATGGTGCGGGGTATCGGCTGGTCGCGGATTGGTTGATCCGCCTCGATGGCGTAAATCCGCAAGCTGCCGCCCGTGTCTCAACCCTGTTCGAGACATGGCGGCGTTATGATGAGACGCGTCAAACCCTGATCCGCACAGAATTGGAGCGGATCATGGGACAGGACAAGCTAAGCCGCGATATGGGCGAAATGGTTGGGCGGATGCTAAGTTAAAAGAAATATCCCGGCGGGAACGCCGGGATATCATGCTCTGACTACGATCCCGGCCCTTTGGCCGGAACCGTTAATTGATCTTAGTCAAAAGCCGCGTCCGTGACAGCAGAGGTCACAGCCCCTTCAGGCTCAGACGTAATGACCGGATCAGAGCCACCACCCAGAAGTGTTGCAACTGTGCGTGCGTAGTCTTCCATGTCCAGCGTGCCGTTCGATCCTTCGATCAAGAGGGCAACCTCGCCCATCATGCGGATCTGATGCTGTTCGGTCTGTGCGCCGGTATCATCGTATTCCAGCACGATCATCGCCGCTTCTTCGACATTCTCAGCAGCCCATTCCCAGCCACGCATGGACGCCCGCACAAAGCGCGCCATCTTGTCCACAAACTCCGGGTCTTCCAGATTGCTTTCAAGCACATACAGCCCGTCTTCCAGCGTCGCGACGCCCTGATCTTCATATTTGAAGGTCACAAGCTCGTCTTCGCTGATCCCTGCATCAATGACCTGCCAGTATTCGTTATAGGTCATGGTGCTGATGCAATCGGCCTGACGCTGCAACAGCGGATCGACATTGAAGCCCTGACGCAGCACTTCGACGCCTTCATCGCCACCATCGGTGGGGATGCCAAGCGTGCTCATCCAGCTCAGGAACGGGTATTCATTGCCGAAGAACCACACACCCAACGTACGGCCCGGAAAATCTTCTGGTCCGGTGATCCCAGTTTCGGCCAGACAGGTCAGCATCATGCCTGACGATTTGAAGGGCTGCGCGATATTCACCAAAGGCAGACCATTCTCGCGCGCGGCCAAAGCTGCGGGCATCCATTCGACGATCACATCGGCGCCACCGCCTGCGATCACCTGCGGTGGGGCAATATCGGGGCCGCCCGCGCGGATGGTTACATTCAGGTTCTCATCTTCGTAAAACCCGTTCTCAAGCGCGACATAATAGCCCGCAAATTGTGCCTGCGTTACCCACTTCAATTGCAGTGTTACATCATCCATCGCCCATGCTGCGGGCGCAAAACCCAAACCAAGGGCCGCAACCGACCCGTAAACCACTTTCTTCATTTACATTCACCTCCATGTTGCCTGGCCCGCTTGTCGGGCGCAGGATGTTAACGCCCGCGTTGTGACGGGTGCCAGAAAGTCACCCCCCGCTCCACGAGCGCAATAAGGCCGTAGAACAGCGAGCCCGCTAGGGCAGCTACGGCGATTTCTGCCCAGACCATATCCAGTTGCAACCGTCCCACCTCGGTCGAGATGCGAAAACCCATTCCGCGTGTGGGAGAGCCGAAAAATTCCGCAACGATTGCCCCGATAAGTGCCAGTGTTGATGAGATTTTCAGCCCGTTGAAAATGAAGGGCATCGCAGCAGGAAGGCGCAGCTTGATCAGCGCTTGCCCCCAACTGGCATTATAGGTGCGCATCAGGTCGCGTTGCATCGCATCTGTCGCAGCCAGCCCCTGCACAGTGTTGACCAGCATCGGGAAAAATACCATCGCCACGACCACGGCGGCCTTGGACGGCCAGTCAAAGCCGAACCACATGACCATGATCGGCGCGGTGCCGATGATTGGCAGGGCGGCGAGGAAATTGCCCACGGGCAAGAGGCCGCGGCGCAGAAAATCAGAGCGGTCCACCAGCAACGCAAAGACCAGCGCGGCCCCCACGCCGATGGCATAGCCAGACAACGCACCCTTGACGAAAGTCTGCACGAAATCGACCCAAAGCACATCGGTTGACCGCAGGATCCGTTCCCAGATCATGCTTGGCGCTGGCAGGATCACGCGCGGCACTTCAAGCGCGCGCACAACCACTTCCCACAACCACAGAAGCGTCGCCCCAAAGGTCAGCGGCGCAAACAAGCCTTGCAGCCGACCCGGCACACCGGGCAGGCGCGGACGATCCGCCAGTTGTGCCACCAGCATCCAGGCCCCAAGCCAGACGGCAATTACCGCGCCCCAGACCGGCAAACTGGATGTCGCAAAGGGCAAAAGCGCCTGCGCCGCCCCGCCCAGCGCTGCGGCAACGGCCAGTGACCAAGCCCAGCCCTTGCGGCCTTGCGGCAGCACGCCCAGCATGACCACCGCCAACAACAACAGCATGGTTCCTGCTGACAGTTCGCCAGTACCGCCAAGGCCGACAGCCAGAAGAAAGGCCAGGGTCATGCCCGCCCAATGCACACCACCGGTGTCACGCAGGACCGTCATGCCGCCATCCCCATCCGCCTGAGCGTCGCACGCTGGATCACCCCGATCAGCGCCACCATGCTGGCCGCGAGTATGGCTGCGGCAAACAGTGCCGACCAGATCTGTACCGTCTGGCCGTAATAGCTGCCAGAGAGCAACCGCGCCCCAAGGCCCGCCACTGCCCCTGTCGGCAGTTCGGCCACGATTGCACCGACCAGAGCAGCGGCAATCGCAACTTTCAGCGAGGCAAACAGATAAGGCATGGCCGAGGGCCAACGCAGCTTTGCAAACACCTGCCCGCCATTGGCGCTGTAGGTTTTCATCAGGTCAAGCTGCATCTGGTCGGGTGCACGCAAGCCCTTGACCATGCCCACCACGACCGGAAAGAAACTGAGATAGGTCGAGATAATCGCCTTGGGGATCAACCCGGTAATGCCGATCGCATTGAGCACCACGATGATCATGGGCGCAATGGCAAGGATCGGAATGGTCTGGCTTGCAATCGCCCAAGGCATGACGCTCGCATCCATCGCGCGGTTATGGACAATGCCAACTGCAAGCCCGATGCCGAGGGCTGATCCGATGGCAAAGCCCAGCAGCGTGGCCGAGAGCGTGACCCAGCCGTGATAGACCAGGCTGCGATTGGACAGGCTGCCAGTATTCATGAAGCCGCGCCGCCCGGTCATTTCCTCGACCACGGTGGAGTTCCACAACTCTGCAGCCACCTGATGCGGGGCAGGCAGGCGGGGGCGCTGTTGGGACATGGTGTCAACGATCAGCGCGGGCAGGGTCAATTCCACGCCCGCGCGCCGCGCCTGATCCTGCGCCCATTGCGCGTTCATCGGTATGACAGCAGCATACCAGAGCGCGACCAGCGTGGCGGTGACAGCGAGAACCGGGATTATGTTGCGCATGCGGATTGCCGGGATTTGGGGGGCTCTGCCCCCCTCGCCCCCCCGGGATATTTTTGCAAGGATGAAAGCTGCCTAGTCATCAAGATGCCCTGCCCTAAGCCCTTCGCGCACCCGGTGCGAGATCTCGATGAATTCGGGGGTATCGCGAATATCCAGAGGCCGCTCTCGCGGCAATGGGCTGTCGATGACATCCGAAATGCGCCCGGGTCGCGGCGACATGACCACGATCTTGGTGGACAGATAAACCGCCTCTGGGATGGAGTGGGTCACGAAAGCGATGGTCTTTTCGGTGCGGGCCCATAACTCCAGCAATTGCTCGTTCAAGCGGTCGCGTACGATCTCATCCAATGCGCCGAAGGGTTCATCCATCAACAGGATATCGGCATCAAAAGCCAGCGCGCGCGCGATCGAGGCGCGTTGCTGCATACCGCCAGAAAGCTGCCAGGGAAATTTCCGCGCAAAACCCGAAAGTTCGACCAGTTCGAGCACCTTTTTCACGCGGCTGTCCTGCTCAGCGCGGGAATAGCCCATGATCTCTAGCGGAAGCTTTACGTTCCCGGCAATCGTGCGCCAGGGATACAGCCCTGCCGCCTGAAACACATATCCGTAAGCGCGGGCCTTGCGCGCGGCCTCTGGCGTCAGGCCATTGACCGAGATCGTGCCGGAGCTGGGCTGTTCAAGATCGGCGATCACGCGCAGGAATGTGGTCTTGCCACAGCCGGAAGGGCCAATGAAGCTGACGAATTCGCCCTTGGCGATGTCAAGATTTACATCCTTGAGCGCATGAACAGGCCCATCCCCGGTCTGAAAGGTGAGGTTGAGATTTTGGGCAGAGATCACGGGCGCCGTGGCAATGTCGCGCATCACACCCCCGTCGCGGGGATGCCGCTGCGTTGCACAGGTCGCGGGGCGGTCAGGGATTTCCAGGTTGAAAGCGCCTGATTTACAGGGCCATTCGGACAGCGTTCGACAAACTGACCATGCCCTTCCTGCCCGTCAAACACCCCATCCCTGACCATGACGCGTCCGCGCGACAGAACATGGCGCGGCAGTCCCGTGACCTCTTGCCCCTCGAACACATTATAGTCGATATTCGATGCCTGCGCGCTGGCGGTGATGGTTTTGGAGGCCTCGGGGTCCCAGACCACCAGATCGGCATCGGCCCCCACGGCCACGGCCCCCTTGCGGGGATACATCCCGAAAATCTTGGCCGGGTTCGTCGAGGTGACGGCGACGAATTCGTTCATCGTGATCCGCCCCGTGCGCACGCCATGCGTCCAGAGCATGGGCATACGGTCTTCCAGCCCCCCGGTGCCATTGGGGATCTTGGTGAAATCACCCACACCATAACGTTTCTGATCTGTGGTAAATGCGCAATGATCCGTCGCCACGACCGACAGCGACCCAGATGCCAGACCGGCCCAGAGACTGTCCTGATGCGCTTTGTTTCGGAACGGGGGCGACATGACGCGACGCGCCGCATGGTCCCAGTCGGGGTGGAAATATTCGGATTCGTCCAGTGTGAGATGCTGGATCAAGGGCTCGCCCCAGACACGCTTACCCGCCTGCTTGGCGCGCCGGATTGCCTCATGCGACTCTTCACAGGAAGTATGGACAACATAGAGGGGTACGCCTGCCATATCGGCAATCATGATTGCGCGGTTGGTGGCCTCTCCCTCTACCTGAGAGGGGCGCGAATAGGCATGGGCCTCGGGACCGGTATTGCCTTCGGCCAGCAAGCGCGCAGAAAGTTCGGCCACCACATCGCCGTTTTCGGCATGGACCATCGCCACCGCGCCCAATTCGCGCAGGCGCTGGAAGCTGGCAAACAACTCGTCGTCATTGACCATCAGCGCGCCCTTATAGGCAAGGAAATGCTTGAAGCTGGTGATGCCGCGCGCAACCACTTCGGGCATTTCATCAAACACCTGTTGCGACCACCATGTGACCGCCATGTGATAGGAATAGTCGCAATGCGCGCGCCCGGATTTGTTGTCCCACATCTTGAGCGCGTCCAGCAGCCCCTGTCCGGGCGAGGGCAGTGCAAAGTCGATCACCATGGTGGTGCCGCCCGACAGGGCCGCGCGGGTGCCGGATTCGAAATCATCGCTGGAATAGGTGCCCATGAAGGGCATTTCCAGATGAGTGTGCGGGTCGATGCCGCCGGGCATGACATAGGCGCCTGTCGCGTCAAGTTCGGTGTCGCCGGACAGGTTCGGGCCAATCTCAAGGATTTTGCCACCCTCGATGCGGATATCGGCCTTGTAGGTCAGGTCATGGGTGACAATGGTTCCGTTCTTGATGACGGTGCTCATGTGAATTCTCCCTGTGTCATTTACCGCATGTCGCGGGTGTCATTTCCGGTGCAACCGCTCAGCCCACAACCTCTGCCGTCTCAAGCACCGCATGCATCAGCACATTTGCGCCCGCTTCGGCCCATTCGGGGAATATTTCTTCGGCCTCGTTATGGGACAGGCCGTCTACGCAGGGGCACATGATCATTGTGGTGGGGTAGAGGCGGTTGATCCAGCATGCGTCATGTCCTGCGCCGGAAATGATGTCCATATGGCTGTAGCCCAGCCGTTCGGCGGCATAACGGACACGGCCCACCAGCACCTCGTCAAAGGCGGGCGGGTCGAAGAACCCCACTAACTCGGACGAGAATTTTACACCGATATCGGCACAGAGACCAGGCGCGCGCGCATTGAGTTCGGCAACCATCGCTTCCAGCGTGTCCAGAACATGCGACCGGAAATCTATGGTGAACACCACCTTTTCGGGGATGATGTTGCGCGAATTGGGGTGCACATCAATCTGGCCAATAGCGCCCACGGCATTGGGCTGGTGCTTCAGCGCGATTTCATGGACCAGTTCGGTCACCCGCGCCAGCCCACGGCCTGCATTGCGGCGCATATACATGGGCGTTGATCCGGTATGCTGGCCCTTGCCGGTTATGGTGCATTCGATCCAGCGCAACCCCTGACCGTGGGTGACAACGCCGACCTGCTTGCCTTCGGCCTCGAGAATCGGTCCTTGTTCGATATGCAGTTCGAAAAACGCATGCATCTTGCGGTCGCCGACCTTCTCGTCGCCTTTCCAGCCAACACGCTCCAACTCGTCGCCAAAGCGTTTGCCCTTGGCGTCAACCCTGTCATAGGCCCAGTCACGCTCCAACACACCTGCGAATACACCAGAGGCCAGCATCGCCGGGGCAAAGCGCGTGCCTTCCTCATTGGTCCAGTTGGTCACGACGATGGGGCGACGGGTCTTGATGCCCAGATCGCGCATTGTGCGGATAATCTCCAACCCGGCAAGAACGCCCAGCACGCCGTCATATTTCCCGCCCGTCGGTTGGGTGTCGAGATGGCTGCCGACATAGACCGGCAGGGCATCGGGATCGGCGCCCTCAAACCGGGCGAACATGGTGCCCATCTCATCCACGCCCATCGTGCCGCCCGCATCGGTGCACCATTTCTGGAACAGGTGACGGCCTTCGCTATCCTCGTCGGTCACTGCCTGGCGATTATTCCCACCTGCAACACCGGGACCGATCTGCGCCATTTCCATCAGACTGTCCCACAGTCTTTCACTGTTGATCTTCATGTTTTCGGCAGGTGCAGACATCTTAACTTCCTCGTGTCACAGTATTTCTTGGTCGTTTTTTCTTGTTTTTCATCCGGGTATGATGGCCGCCGACAAACGGGCACAATGGTGTTGCTTGCACTCTGCCTTGCGGAACGCTATCAAGTTTGACCATTCAGTCAAGAAGCTTGTCCCGCCATGACCGCGCCTCGACCACCCATCGCTGAAAAACCCGGCAGCGCACGAAAGGCGCCACGGTCGCGCATCCAGACGCGCAACCGCCAGATCATTCTGGATGCTGCGCTGGAAGTGTTTTCGACGCATGGGTTTCGCGGTGCGACATTGGACCAGATCGCCGCGCAAGCGGGGCTTTCGAAGCCCAATCTGCTGTATTATTTCGACAGCAAGGACGCCATTCACCAAGAATTGCTGACGCGGTTGCTGCACACTTGGCTGGACCCGCTGCGCATTCTGGATGCACAAGGCGACCCACAAACCGAGATTATGGCCTATATGCGGCGCAAGTTGCAGATGTCGCAGGATTTTCCGCGAGAAAGCAGGTTGTTTGCCAATGAAATCCTGCAAGGCGCGCCGCGCATGGAAAGTTTCATCCGCAATGATTTGCGCGCACTTGTCGATGAAAAGGCGCGGCATTTGCAGGCATGGGCCGATGCAGGGCGCATTGCGCGGATTGACCCTTATCATCTGATCTTTTCGATCTGGGCGCTCACCCAACATTATGCCGACTTTGCCCCCCAGATCAGCATGATCCGAGGGGAAGGGCATGACCCGACCGACGGCGCAGAAGTGTTCCTCGAGCATCTCTATACCCGCCTTCTTGCGCCCTGATCACTCTGCCGCTTTTGCCATCGGGTTATTGGGGTGCGTCGTCCAGTTGCCGTAATCGCTGACCACGTCACCTGTGCGCGGATCGACGGCACCTTTGGGCATCTCCTCCATCGTGATGCAGTCCTGAACCGGGCAGACATTGACACACAGGTTGCAGGCCACGCATTCGGCGTCAATCACCTCAAACACCCGGTCGGGCGACATGGAGATCGCCTGATGCGAGGTATCCTCGCAAGCGGCGAAACAGCGCCCGCATGAGATGCACAGATCCTGATTGATTTTCGCCTTGGTGACGTAATTAAGGTTGAGATACTGCCAATCAGTCACATTCGGCACCGCACGGCCAACAAGCTGGTCAACCGAAGTGAAGCCCTTCTCATCCATATATTGCGAAAGCCCTGCCGTCAGTTCCTTGATGATCCCGAACCCATAGGTCATGGCCGCCGTACAGACCTGCACATTGCCCGCGCCCAGCGTCATGAATTCCGCCGCATCGCGCCATGTCGTGACGCCGCCAATTCCGCTGATCGGCAAATCCGCCGTTTCGGGAGAGCGGGCAATCTCTGACACCATGTTCAGGGCAATTGGCTTGACTGCCGGACCACAATACCCACCATGCGCGCCTTTTCCGTCGATCATCGGTTCGGGGCTGAATGTATCCAGATTGACGCTTGTGATCGAATTGATCGTGTTGATCAGGCTGACGGCATCCGCGCCGCCACGCTTTGCGGCCTCTGCCGGTTT
>SLAT01000089.1 GCA_007126715.1 Roseinatronobacter sp. | reverse complement strand
CGCATTACCGATCTGGAAGATGATGAGCGGATTCGGGTCTATGTAGATGCGTTCTTTGCAACGCCCGACATGCCTCAGATACCCTTAACAGTCATCGAAGACGCAGAAGCGAATGAAGTCCGCATCTTGCTTAACGACCGCCCTTTCATCATTCTTGAGAATCGCGCGACCCTTGCGGCCGGTGCATTGACCGTTCGTGATGTTTCGGGCGATTAAACCCAGCTATACGGACCGAAACCCGCCGCTGCATCAGATCGCGGCCTTGCGACTCTCATCAATATAGATTTCGCGCAGCCGCAGTGCCAACGGCCCCGGCACACCTGCCCCTAGTGCAGCCCCGTCGATTTCCACGACCGGCATGACAAAAGTGCTGGCCGAAGTCACGAATGCCTCATCAGCCTGCATCGCCTCTTCCACAGTGAAGCTGCGTTCTTCGACCGGCATCTGCGCCTCTTGCGCAAATCGCAGCACGGCGGCGCGGGTGATCCCGTGCAGGATATCGTTGGACAACGCACGGGTGATGATCCGCCCGTCCTTGATGATATAGGCGTTGTTCGAGGTGCCCTCGGTCACTTCACCATCCTGCACCATCCAGGCATCATCCGCGCCTTGCTTGATGGCAATCATCTTGCCCATGCTGGGGTAGAGAAGCTGCACCGTCTTGATATCGCGCCGCCCCCAACGCAGGTCGTCGATGGTGACAACCTTGATGCCCTTGCGCGCCTTGGGGCTATCAACCAGTGCGGGGTTGGACTGCGTGAACAGCACCACAGTTGGCTTGGTGGTTTCAGGGTCGGGAAACACGAAATCCCGGTCACCCGGCGCGCCGCGCGTGACTTGCAGATAGATCATGCCCTGATCTACTGCATTTTGCGTCACAAGCTGGCGATGCACCTCAAGCCAGGTGTCCCGGTCCATCGGGTTATCGATGCCCAACTCGTCAAGGGATCGTTGAAGCCTGACGAAATGGCCATCAAAATCGATCAGCTTGCCTTCGATGACAGTGGTGACCTCATACACCCCATCCGCCATCAGAAACCCACGGTCAAAGATCGAGATCTTGGCCTCTCCCTCTGGCAGATAGTCACCATTCACATAGACGGTACGGCTCATGTCACATCCCTTCGGGCAGTTTTCGCACGGCACCCATCGCCGCCGAGGTGGTCAGCGCCGCATAGGCGCGCAGTGCTGTGGTAACTTTGCGTGGCCGTGGCTTGGCCGGTTTCCAGCCTTTTTCGTCCTGCGCGGCCCGGCGTGCGGCGAGGGTTGCATCATCCACAGCCAGATGAATGGTGCGGTTTGGAATGTCGATCTCGACCAGATCGCCGTTCTCGACCACACCGATCAGGCCGCCTTCGTCTGCTTCGGGGCTGACATGGCCGATCGACAGGCCGGATGTTCCGCCAGAGAAGCGCCCATCGGTGATAAGCGCACAATCCTTGCCCAGACCTTTGGATTTCAGATAGCTGGTCGGGTATAGCATTTCCTGCATCCCCGGCCCCCCGCGCGGCCCCTCATAGCGGATAATGACAACCTCGCCTGCCTTGACCTTGCCGGTCAAAATAGCGCTTACAGAGTCATCCTGACTCTCGAACACATGCGCGGGGCCGCTGAATTTCAGGATCGACTCGTCCACGCCTGCGGTTTTCACGATACAGCCCTGTTCAGCCAGATTGCCAAACAGCACCGCCAGCCCGCCGTCCTGACTGAAAGCATGTTCCTTGTTGCGGATCACACCCTTTTCGCGGTCGGTATCTACTTCGCCATAGCGCTTGTCTTGCCCGAAGGCTTGGGTGGTTCGCACGCCGCCGGGTGCCGCGCGGAAGAAGTCATGCACCTCGGGGTCGTCGGTGCGCTTGAGATCCCACATATCCAGCGCCATGCCCATTGTTGCGCTGTGAACCGTCGGCAATTCGGAATGCAACAGCCCTGCGCGGTCCAATTCGCCCAGAATAGACATGATGCCGCCTGCACGGTGGACATCTTCCATATGCACATCATCCTTGGCGGGCGCGACCTTGCACAGGCAGGGCACGCGCCGCGACAGGCGGTCGATATCCTGCATGGTGAAATCAATTTCGCCTTCATGGGCCGCAGCCAGCAGATGAAGCACTGTGTTGGTTGACCCGCCCATCGCGATATCCAGCGACATGGCATTCTCGAATGCCTTGAAGGATGCGATCTTGCGCGGCAATACGCTGTCGTCATCCTGCTCGTAATAGCGCTTGGCCAGATCGACGATCAAATGGCCCGCGCGCAAAAACAGCTTCTTGCGGTCTGCATGGGTGGCAAGGGTCGAACCGTTTCCAGGCAGTGACAGGCCCAGCGCCTCGGTCAGGCAATTCATCGAATTGGCTGTGAACATGCCCGAACAGGACCCGCATGTCGGGCAGGCGGCTTCTTCAATCGCCTGCACTTGCGCGTCGGTATATTTGTCATCGGCTGCGACAACCATAGCATCCACAAGGTCCACGGCTTTTTGCACACCGTCTGCGTCGACCTTGCCCGCCTCCATCGGCCCGCCAGAGACGAAGACCACCGGAATATTCAGCCGCATCGCGGCCATCAGCATTCCGGGTGTGATCTTGTCACAGTTGGAAATGCAGACCATCGCATCGGCGCAATGGGCATTGACCATATATTCGACCGAATCCGCGATGATTTCGCGTGAGGGCAGCGAATACAGCATCCCGTCATGGCCCATCGCAATGCCGTCATCCACCGCGATGGTGTTGAATTCCTTGGCCACGCCGCCGGCTTTTTCGACCTCGCGCGCGACCATCTGGCCCAGATCCTTCAAATGCACATGGCCCGGAACAAATTGTGTGAAACTGTTCACAATGGCGATGATCGGCTTGCCGAAATCTTCTTCCTTCATGCCTGTCGCGCGCCAAAGCCCGCGGGCCCCGGCCATATTGCGTCCATGCGTTGTCGTACGAGAGCGGTATCTTGGCATCTGGCTATCCTCCGAATTCGCGCCTTGCATAGCGCATGCGCTGGGCTTGGGGAAGAGTAGTCAGCCCCATAGCGCAGGCAAGGGGGGATGAACGCCATTTTCATCATAGTGAAGCGGTGTGGCGCGATCCTCTGCCAGCAAAAGCGGGCCATCCAGATCCACGATCTCGGCCCCCTGAGCCACCAACACCGCAGGGGCCATCGCAAGGGAGCTGCCGACCATACAGCCCACCATCACGCTAAATCCTTCGGCGCGTGCAGCATCGCGCAGGGCGAATGCCTCGGTCAGCCCGCCGGTTTTGTCCAGCTTGATATTGACCATGTCATATTTGCCGCGCAGCGCAGGCAGGCTGGCGCGGTCATGGCAGGATTCGTCGGCGCATACTGGCAGCGGGCGCGCAATCTCGCCCAGCATCTCGTCGGCGCCAGCGGGCAGGGGTTGTTCCACCATGGCAACACCCAGCCGCAGCAAATGTGGTGCCAGATCACTGTAAACCTCGGCACTCCAGCCTTCATTGGCATCAATGATAATCTGTGTCTCAGGCGCGCCACGTCGCACGGCCTCCAGGCGGGGCATATCGTCGGGCGTGCCCAGCTTGATCTTCAGCAGTGGCCTATGTGCATGCTTGCGTGCGGCAGTCTCCATCTTTTCAGGGCTTTCCAGCGACAGGGTAAAGGCAGTGAGCATCGGCCCCGGTGCAGATATCCCCGCCAGTTGCCATACCTGACGGCCTGCCCGCTTCGCTTCGAGATCCCATAATGCGCAATCCACCGCATTTCGCGCGGCCCCGGCAGGCAGCGCGTCTTGCAGGTCACTCCGCGTCACCCCGGCAGGCAACCCTTCGATCTGCGCGCGCACGGAAGCAAGAGTTTCGCCGTAGCGCGCATAGGGTACGCATTCACCGCGCCCCTGCACACCCTCGCGCGCGATCTCCACTGTCAGCACATCTGCATGTGTGCGCGAACCACGCGCGATGGTAAACACCTCGGCCAATGCAAAGCGATCCTCGGTGACTGTCAGCATGCCAACTCCATTTTCTTGCGCAAAATACTCTGGGGTGAATTGAGCCGCAGGCGAAAGAGGGGCAAAGCCCCTAAGCCTGCGCCAAGGCATCAACCAGACGCCCGGCACCGTGGCGGAACGGGTCGACCGTTGGCAAGCCCATGCGCGCCTCGACCTGTTCGCAATACTCCAGCGCCTCTTGCTCGGACATGGCCGCGGTATTGATCGAAATTCCCACGACCTTGCAGGCCGGGTTGGCCACGCGCGCCAGATGCAATGCAGTGTCTCGCAAATCTTCCAGGGATGGCAGCGTATAGCCGGGCAGGCCACGCATATGGCTGCGCGTCGGCTCGTGGCTCAGGATCAGCGCATCGGGCTGGCCGCCATGAATCAGCGCCATCGTGACGCCAGAATATGACACATGGAACAGCGACCCCTGCCCCTCGATCAGATCCCAGTGGTCGGGGTCATTATCGGGCGTCAGCCATTCCACCGAACCGGCCATGAAATCGGCAATCACGGCGTCCAATGGCACACCATCGCCTGTGATCAGAATGCCGGTCTGGCCGGTGGCGCGGAAACTGGCCTTCATCCCGCGCGCGACCATCTCGCGCTCCATGCACAATGCGGTATACATCTTGCCGACAGAGCAATCGGTCCCGACAGCAAGGCAGCGCTTGCCACTGCGTTTTTCCCCGTTGGCAATCGGATATTGCACAGAGGGCACGCGTACATCATGCAAGCTGCGGCCCGTGGCCTCTGCCACGGCTTTCAGGTCAGGCTCGTCGCGCAGCAGATTATGCAGGCCAGAGGCAAGATCGAACCCTTCCTCCAGCGCTGTGACCAGCACTTTCTTCCAAGCGGCCGAGATGACCCCACCGCGATTGGCCACGCCGATGACAAGGGTCTTTGCACCTGCGGCCTTGGCTTCTGCCAAGGTCATGTCAGGCAGCTTCATGTCGGCCTTGCAGCCCTCCATGCGAAATTGCCCAATGGCGAAGTCAGGCCGCCAGTCCTTGATGCCCTGCGCGACTTTGGCGGCCAATGGGTCGGGCGCATCGCCCAGAAACAGCAGATAGGGGGTCTGGATCATGTCGGACTCCGATATGTGGTCAGGTGCGAGTGGCAAGTCTTGCGCAGTTTCTGGCGAATGTTGTCGTTAAATTTCAAGTATTGCGGATTATATTGGAAAGTTTCTTCTGAAATTCGCGCGATTTGCGCAGGAAATGTGCATCACACTCGCCGCATTGCAGCGCAACACATTGTGCAGGTGCAGAACACGCCTTGCGTGGCGATGCGCAACAATATATCCCAAGGCCCGAGATATTCGACATTTCCTGACTCAAATAGGTGACACATGAGCTTTCGTATCCAGCCCACACCCGCAGCCCGCCCCAACCGTTGCCAGCTTTTTGGCCCCGGTTCGCGCACAGCACTGTTTGCGAAAATGGCGGCGTCTGATGCGGATGTGATCAATCTGGATCTGGAAGATTCGGTCGCCCCGTCCGACAAGGACAGCGCGCGCGCCAATATCATTGCGGCCACGCATGATGTGGATTGGGGCAGCAAATACCTGTCCGTGCGCATCAACGGGTTGGATACGCCATTCTGGTACCGCGATGTGGTGGAATTGCTGGAACAGTCCAGCGACCGGCTGGACCAGATCATGATCCCGAAAGTCGGCTGTGCGGCAGATGTCTATGCTGTGGATGCACTGGTCACAAGCATCGAGGCCGCGAAGGGCCGCAAAAAGCGTATCAGCTTCGAGGTGATTATCGAATCCGCCGCCGGAATTGCACATGTGGAAGAGATTGCCGCTTCCAGCCCGCGCTTGCAGGCCATGAGCCTTGGCGCGGCTGATTTTGCGGCCTCGATGGGCATGTCAACCACAGGCATCGGTGGCACGCAGGAAAACTACTACATGCTGCACAATGGCGCGCAATACTGGTCAGACCCGTGGCATTGGGCGCAATCGGCCATCGTGGCGGCCTGCCGCACGCATGGGGTTTTGCCCGTCGATGGCCCCTTTGGTGATTTCAGCGATGATGAGGGCTTTCGTGCACAAGCGCGCCGCTCTGCCACGCTGGGTATGGTGGGCAAATGGGCCATTCACCCCAAACAGGTGGCCTTGGCAAATGAGGTTTTCACCCCTTCTGACGCTGCGGTAGCAGAGGCGCGCGAGATTCTGGAAGCGATGGAAGCCGCCAAAGCACGCGGCGAGGGCGCCACGGTCTATAAAGGTCGGTTGGTCGATATTGCGTCGATCAAACAGGCCGAAGTGATCGTGCGGCAATCCGAGATGATTGCGGGCTGACGGTTTTTTCCCGACAACGGGAGGTGTGGGG
>SLAT01000241.1 GCA_007126715.1 Roseinatronobacter sp. | reverse complement strand
CACTGGCGGCGGCGTGTCACCTGCGCGGCGCGCGGGGTCGGCATTGAGCCAACTCAGCCAGCGCAATGCGCCGGGGCCATCCGCGGCAAGTGTGAACCTGTCGTCGCCTTCATCGGTCCCAAACAGCATCATGGACGCCCATTCACTTCCGGCATGCCCGAGCCGAGACATAACGCAGATGTAGGTCTGAAAATCCGGGGCAAGCGCACACCCATGCAACATGGCAAGCTCATGCGAGAAATAGCGCACCGGTTGGCGGGCTGGTTCAGGATCGGCTGTGTCGATCGTCAGCATATCCCCATTGACGAGCGCGTAGAATGCAAACTGGTTTTCCCACATCTGCGGCCGGTTCGGCACCTCGGAGATTTCCTCCTGCGCGAGCGCCTGTTTCCAACTGAGGAAATTTGGGATGGCGTGATCCGCGATATGTGCAATGTCCCAGACCGCATCACGATTGGCACTCAAGGTGGGCAAGTCGCCCTCCGTTGGCCGCAGATGCGACGGCACCGACCAGCCAAAGGTTACCTTCGCAGAAAACCGGCTCAAAACCTCTCGCAACTGTGTGGGGACAGTCATGCCATGTCGGGCTTCGAGCGCAGCAATCCGGGCGTTGGTCGCAGGCGGATCAATTGCCAGAGGCGTGATCGACATGGACCGTCGCCGCGCAACTGCCTGCATCCAACGCCAGTTTCGCTGCCAGTCTTCCCAATGATCGTGCATGTATCACAGCATCCTGATTTTCGCCGCCAATGCGGTTGTGATGATCAACGATAGGCTGTGTGGCTTCAAGGGATCATTAAACCTGTCTTTTTGGTCATGGCGTTATCCAGTAAATACAAGGATTAAAGGCAAAAATCAGGTGGGTAAGGCGTAGATTGAAGGACGGCCAAATCACCGCAGATCAAGTATCCGCTTCGGGCGGGGTGAACCACAACACTCTGCCAGAACTATGCCACCCTGCGCAAGCGCGCGTGCCAGCCGCTATTTTGCGCGTGCCGTCAGGGTCGCCACCTCGGCCATAACCTTATCCGCCGCTGCATGGCGTACGGGACCATAGCCCCGGATCTCTAGTGCGGCGGTAAGCAGAGCCAGCGAGGCGGCCTGATTTTCAGGGTCAAACCTCGCCTCGATATGGCGCAGAACGCTTTCGAACCAGTCCAGAAGCCTGCGATCCAGCTTTCTGTCAGCACTATGCGCGAAGATATCAAGGGGCGTGCCCCGCACCCCTTTCATCCGGGCCAAAAGCTTCAGCGCAGGGCGAAGCCAGGGGCCGAATGCACGCTTGCGCGGCCGCCCGCGCGCGTCCCGCCCAAAGGTCAGTATCGGTGGGGCAAGATGGTGCCTGATCTTGAAATCCCCTTCAAAACCCTTCGCCAGTTCAGCCTCGAAACGACCATCCGTATGCAGGCGGGCGACTTCATATTCATCCTTGTAGGCCATGAACCTGAACAACCCCTCGGCTGCGGCACGCATTATGGCATCCTCTGCCTTCGGCAAGGCCGCACGGAAACGTGCCATGCGGGCGGTATAGCGGCTTGAATAAGCGGCATTCTGATAATCTGTCAGAAAGCGCGCCCGATGCGAAATCAGCGCCTCGATATCTTCGGGCTGCTGCAAGGGCTTTGGCATCCAAGGATCCAGCGCGTCCGGTCGGGCTGCCATGATCCGGCCTATGTCGAAGGCCATCCGGTTCTTCTCTACAGCGACCCCGTTTAGCACAACGGCGTGTTGTAGTGCAGCCTCGCCCACTGGAACCAAACCCTGTTGCCATGCGGCCCCCAGCATAATCATGTTGGCAAAGACCGTATCGCCCATCAGTTGCTCAGCCACATTGTTCGCATCAAAGGCCAGAACCTGACCTGCGCCGACACTTCTGCGGATCAGCGCCTCGCGCGCATCAATGCGCAGGTCGGCGTCGCGTTGCAGGACAAGATCGCCGGTCGGCATCTCGGCCTGGTTCAGTACGATCCCAGTGCCAACACGGTAGTGGACCGATGCCTTGGGCGACGAACAGACAACCGCATCGCAGCCGATCACCGCATCGGCGGCCCCTTCCTCGATCCTGACTTGACAGATGCTATCGGGCGCGGAGGCGATACGCACATAGCCCAGAACCGTGCCGAATTTCTGCGCAAAGCCCGTGAAATCCAGAACGCTGGAGCCTTTGCCTTCCAGATGGGCGGCCATGGTGATCAGCGCGCCAATGGTCACGACGCCAGTGCCGCCCACACCCGCAACCAGCAGGTTGAACGGCCGGTCCAGCGCGGGCAATTGCGGCGCGGGCAGGTCTGCAAGTGCGGCAGCAAGGTCCAGACCTTCGGGTTGGGGCTTGCGCCGCCTGCCGCCTTCGATGGTCACAAAACTTGGGCAAAAGCCGCCAAGGCAACTAAAATCCTTGTTGCAACTTGATTGGTTGATCTGGCGCTTGCGGCCCAGTTCGGTCTGACGCGGCTCCACGCTCAGGCAATTGGATTCGACCGAGCAATCGCCGCAACCTTCGCAGACCGTCGGGTTGATAACGACATGGCGTGCCGGGTCCTGCATCTGCCCGCGCTTGCGGCGGCGGCGCTTTTCGGTGGCGCAGGTCTGAGCATAGATCAGGACCGAGACACCTGACACCTCGCGCAGTTCTCGCTGCACGCGGTCAAGATCGGCGCGGCTGTGAACGCTGGTGCGGGGCGGAAAATCGCTGATGTTAAAATCCTCGGGCGTATCTGAGACGAGCGCGATCCGCTCCACCCCCTCGGCGCGGCAGCTTTGGGCGATAGCGGCAGGGCTGATCGGACCATCGACCGGCTGACCACCAGTCATCGCAACAGCATCGTTATAGAGGATCTTGTACGTAATATTGGCCCGCGCCGCCACCGCCTGCCGGATCGCAAGCGAGCCGGAATGATACCATGTCCCCTCGCCCAGATTCTGGAAGATATGCCCCCGCCCTGAAAAGCGAGAGGATGCGGCCCAGGGCACCCCCTCTCCCCCCATCTGCGCGAACCCCATCGTATTGCGGTCCATCCAGCCCGCCATCACATGACAGCCGATGCCGCTGGCAGCCTGACTGCCTTCGGGCAGGCGCGTCGAGGTGTTATGCGGGCAGCCCGAGCAGAAATAGGGCTTGCGTGTCGCCCCCGGAACGGACAGCACCGGCGCGGGCGTGGCGGTCAGGGCAGCAGCGCGCGCAGCAAGTCCTTCATCTGGAAAGTAGCGCGACAATCGTTCGGCAAGGATCGGGACCAGCCCCAAGGGTGACAACTCTCCCGTCCAAGGGATCAACGGATCACCGGCCGCACGATGCTTGCCCACCATGCGCTGCGGTTTGTCGCCGGGCCAATCGTAGAAGTATTCCTTGAACTGGCTTTCGATGATGCCGCGCTTTTCTTCGACAACCAGAACCTCTTGCTTGCCCTTCACGAAGGCCAATGCAGAGCGGCGCGCCAGAGGCCAAACCATGCCCACCTTGTAGATGTCGATCCCCAGCCGCCGACAGGCGCTTTCGTCCAATCCCAGCAAGCGCAACGCCTCCATCAGGTCAAGATGAGCCTTGCCCGTGGTGACAATCCCGAAACGGGCCTGTGCAATATCATAGATGCGCCGGTCGATCGGATTTGCCTCTACAAATGCTTCGACGGCGGCCAGTTTAGCGCCGATCCGGGTTTCGATCTCGGGACTGGGCAGATCGGCGCGGCGCACATGCAACCCGCCGGGGGGCGCCGTGAAATCAGGCTGCACGAACACACGTTCGGGCGGCAGATCAATGGATTGCGCCGCCTCGACCGTTTCCGAGATTGCCTTGAACCCGACCCAGGTGCCGCTGAACCGCGAAAGCGCGAAGCCATAGGCACCGAACTCCAGATATTCGGCGATGCTGGCAGGGTTTAGTGTCGGCATAAACCAAGCCATGAAAGCGACATCAGACTGATGCGGCATCGAAGACGAAACGCAACCATGATCATCCCCCGCCACGACCAACACCCCGCCAAGAGCCGAGGTGCCATAGGCGTTGCCATGTTTGAGCGCATCGCCAGAGCGGTCTACGCCCGGACCCTTGCCGTACCACATCGAAAACACGCCATCGACCTCGCAGTTGTGGTCAAGGGCTGCTTGCTGCGCGCCCAGAACGGCGGTTGCGCCAAGGTCTTCGTTGACGGCGGGCAGAAACTCTATCCGGGCCTTTTCCAGCCGTGTGCGCTGGCGCCACAATTCCATATCCAGCCCGCCCAATGGCGACCCACGATAGCCCGATACAAAACCCGCCGTGTGGTGCCCTGCCGCTTCATCACGCCGCGCCTGATCCAGCATGATCCGCACAAGTGCCTGCGTGCCGGTCATAAAGACACGCCCCTCGTTCTGTTCATACCGATCGTCAAGGCGATAGGTTGTGACGCGGCTGGCCTGAATGTTCATGCTATCCTCCCTTGCATATTGCAAGGATCGCACGAGTTCAGTGGAATTTCTGGCCAAATTTTATGGCAGAAAGTCAGTATTTCGGATAATATATCCGCAATAAGCATAATATACGGATACACATGCCAGACCTCGACAAAACCGATCAGCTTATCCTTGATCTTATGAAACATGACAGCCGCATATCCAATTCCGATCTGGCCGAACGGGTGGGTCTTTCAGCCTCAACCTGCTGGCGCCGCGTCAAGGCATTGGAGAATTCTGGTGTGATCCGTAACTACACTGTCGCGCTGGATGATGCGCGGCAAGGTCTTGGTTTTGGCGCCATCGTCCATGTGCGCCTGACACGCCATGATCCCGACCAGCTAGATGCTTTCCTTCGCGTGGTTCAGAATCGGCGGGAAATCCGGGCTTGCCATGCGACAACAGGACAGGCCGATTATCATTTGCATGTGGTCTGCGCAGATATCGAGGCCTTCAATATCTTTCTGGAACAAGTGCTGTTTCGCATTCCGGCTGTCGCCAGCGCTCAAACCAACGTCATCCTGCGCACGATCAAAGGCTAAGCCTTGTTTCAGGGTTACGCGGCGCGCAGCATCCAAGCGACTTTTCCACCCCACCCAGAGTATGGACCGATTGATCGGCTGTAGAACTGCTGGTCTGCACGCTTGGCACCAGCCCAAGCCAGATCATAAGTAGACATGAATTTTCAACGCGGCTGGTATCCCCATTCTCACCCATCACGGCCGCTGCAATGATCATGTTCGTACCATGCAAGGGACAGAGTCCAAGTATTCAAGATGATCCCTTGTCGGACAGTGAGGTGGTTTTTGTTCCGATGCGCCCATTCACATACACAATAGCATAGCGTTGAGATTTCGGGGCTTTGGGGCGTGGCACAAAAGCAGCCTTTTGCTCCAACGGCGGCCCCCGTGAGTAGGACGCTTGCCTGCCTGAAGCCGCGCCCGGCTTGAAACCGGGAAACGGCCATTCAAGCCGCGCGCAGCACATCAATGTAGCCAGGCATTCCGCGAACAGTCGTCAAGACGGCTGTTTCTGTTGGCGCGAAATTTCCCCAGACCGTAGGGATTCAGGCCGCTGCGATTGACGATACATGCGCGATTGTTTCTTTAGGCCAACTGATTAGAATAACGGCTGGATTATCGACGCGTTCATCCTTCATGACCTTAGCCAAGCCCCCCAAATTACAACGGGTCACTTTTTCTTGCGGCGTCGAGGCTTTGCTGACGATCTCGACCTCCAGCGACATCGGGACACTGGCATCCCGAAGCGACTCCACGATCAATGCCGCCTGGCGCACGCCCATGTAAATTGCAAGTGATGTACCCGGGCGCAGCATCTCTGCCCAGTCAGGCTCCGGATCGCCCGGCTTGCAAGCCGCAGTCGCCAACATCAGCCGGTCAGTTGCGCCGCGCTCGGTCAGGCCCCGGCCAAGGCTTGCGGCAGCGCCACTTGCCGCAGTCACCCCCGGCACGATCTCAACCGGGATACCAGCGTCATGCGCCGCTTTCAGTTCTTCGGTCAGACGACCAAAAATTCCCGGATCACCAGATTTCAGGCGCACCACCTTTTTGCCCTGCCGGGCGGCGGCCACGATTACCGCGTTGATACGATCCTGCGGCCATGAACTAGCCCCCACTTCTTTGCCCACGAAAACGCGCTCGGCATCACGACGGGCCAGTTCCAGAACACCCGGATCCACGAGGCGATCATAATAGATGATGTCGGCCTCTTGCAGCAGGCGCAATGCGCGAAGCGTCAGCAGATCCGCAGCCCCTGGGCCTGCGCCCACCAATGCAATAGCCCCTTGCACAGTCCCCGTGCCACCTGCGGCAATCGTGTCTTTGACCAGTGTCGCCGCTTCCCGCCCGGCACCGCGCGCCATT
>SLAT01000121.1 GCA_007126715.1 Roseinatronobacter sp. | reverse complement strand
CACACTTGGCGATTCCATTGCGGATTGGTGGATGGGCGGTGGCATGGCGAATGCACGCGCCCATGAAGTTTCGCCCGATTTGTTTCCGGGGCTGAACAATTTTCAGATATTCGTCTTCTTTCTGGCCTGCTTTGCCGGGATCATCAATGTGCTGCTGCATTTCGCCGTGGCCGAACGGATGAAAGCGGCGGCCTATTTCATCTTGTGCATTGCTGCTACGCTGGTGTCATCGGCGCTAAGCTGGGCAACATGGGGGTCGGTGGGGCCATTGACCAACCCCGGTTTCCACGACTTTTTCGGGGTTGGCTTTGTCTATCTGTTCCCGGCGGGCATGGCGCTGGTCTTGGTGCCACGACTGGGCGCGCGCCCGGGCATGTTTGCCCCGCATCCCAAAGTGCCAAGTTATAACGCACCCAGCATCGGGCTGGCCGCAACCGGGCTGATGACAATCTTTGCGGGCCTGCCGATGGTTATTTTGTCCTGTCTGTTCTTTTTCGACCCCGAGGCGCTGGCTGTCAGCGTGACCATGGCAAATACTTCCGTGGGCATTGCGTTCAACAACTATGGGCTGGCTTGGGCCGGTGGGGCGCTGTCGGGGCTGCTGATTGCCTACAAGACCCGCAACTATGCCTATACGCTGCTTGGCCCGCTTGCCGGTTATGTCGCAGGGGCGTCGGGTTTTGACGTCTATCTGCCCTGGCAAATGTTCCTTGTCTCTCTCGGTGCACCCTTCGTTGCATGGACGGTGTATGAGTTCACCCTCAAGCGCGGCATTGACGAGCACAAGCTGTTTCCACTGTTTCTGGGGGCGGGGTCTTATGGCCTGATCATGCTTGGCATCTTCAAGGCGGGCACACCGCGCGGTGGGTATCTGGGCATTGAGGAAGGGGCCTATGCCTTTCAGCACGGCCAGATCGGCATCGTGATGCAGGTTGTGGGCACGCTGGCCTGTATTGGCGCAGGCGCTGTGACGGCTTTGGTCGTAGGTCTGATCCTCGAAAAGACCATCGGTTTGCGCATCAGTGAAGACGCGCAGGCGGATGGGCTGGACAAGCTGGCTTGGGATGTGGAGCATGATGGTGACTCCATAGTGCTGACACCCGGCCAGTAATAACGGCGCTGACGGCGCTGCCCCGGATTTTCTTGCCGGGGCAGCGCACCCTTGCATACTGGTTGCTGGCAATCTGCCCGACTTGGTCCTATGTCGTGAACGAACAAATACTTCGCGCATTGCCTGAAGCTTGTGCATCGGGTGCCGCGCGGGGTATGATGGGGCAGACAAAAGGTGGCGAGGCGCATGACCATCAGGCTGAATTCAGAAGAGATTTCGGGCTATTCCGTTGGCGGAACGGTTCAGGTTGTCATCGACACGCTGTTTTCCAAGATCAAGTCTGAAGAATATCCGCTGGACACGCGCCTGCCCAGCGAACGCTCGCTTGCGGCCGATCTTGGTGTGTCACGCAATACCGTGCGCGAGGCGCTGGATGTGCTGGAAAGCCACAAGGCGATACGCCGCAGGCCCGGTAGCGGCAGTTTTGTGATCTGGCAAGCCAAGCCCGAGACGCGGTCCGAACCTGACAGTGTGGCTGAACGCACCAGCCCGCTCGACCATCTGGTTGTGCGCAGTATTCTGGAGCCGGAGATGGTGCGTCTTGCGACCATCAATATGAGTCCGCGTGATCTGGATGAACTGGATGAAATCGTCTCGGGGATCGAGCGTGTGCGGACTGATGTGAATGAATTCGTGACCTGCGAAGAAGCATTCTACCGAAAGATCGCGCAGGGCACGCGCAACCCTTTGCTGGAATCCTGTTACGAGTTGACGATTGCCGTTTGCCGCCAGAGCTTTCGCACAGCCCTGATGCGCAGACATCTGACACCCGACCGGATAGAGGGGTATCAGAAACGCTATAACACGCTGTTCAACGCCATTTCGTCGCGCGATGTGGAGGCAGCGGTGGAGTTCATCAAACTGCATCTGATCGAAGAGCAGAAACTGCTTTTGCATGAAACCGATTAGGGTGTGATCTTCGCCCTACCCGGATTTGCAGGGCGGTCCAAGGCTGTGATCTGCGAAGTCACACTGTCTGTAATGCCGGATGAATACTAGCGTTGCCGCAGGTCGGTCTTTCCAAAAATTGCCTCGGCTTCGGCGGTGCCTTTGGGGCGCAGGGTCAGTAAGCCTGCGCGCCGCTCTATCAGGTCGCGGTCATGCGCGCGCAGGATGGCCGCGCGGGCGCGGGGTGCGGGCCATCGCAAATGTTCGACCAGTGCGCGCTGGGTGTTCTCTTCGGCCATCTGGGGGGTGTCCTGATGGGTGAACAGATGCGCCACAAGCGCGCGGCAATCATGGTCCAGCCGCTTGCTGCGCCAACCGAACGCCTGCGCGATCAGGCCATGATCGGGGGCGAATAGCAGTGCAATGGCAAACCACAGGCCGGTCATGCTGGCCATCATGCCCGCAATGGACACATTCCACATGATTGCCAGCAGGTAGCCAGCCACACAGGCCGCCACAGACAACCCCACCGCAAGCACCACCATAAGCCATAATCGTCGCGTCAGCAGATAGGCCGTTGCGGGTGGAACGATGACAAAGGCGATGAACAGGATTGCGCCCACGGCATCGAATGCGGCCACGGCGGTTACACTGGTCAGGGTCAGCACTGCATAATGCAAAGCCACCGGCAGAAACCCAAGCGCCGCGGCAAGGCCAGGATCGAAAGTGGTCAGTTTCAATTCTTTCCACAAGACCAGCACAAAGGCGAGATTGACAACCAGAACCGCGCCCAGCGTGGTTACGGCAATAGGCACATCGACGCCCCAGATCATAACGGTATTTAGCCAGACGAAGCCGATTTCGCCCAGCAATACTGTCTGAACATCTATATGGACATCGCGCGCATAGATAGAGATTAGCAGCACACCGGCGGCAAAGAGCGCCGGAAATACAAGACCGATGGCGGCATCCATCTTGACCAGCCGAGAGCGTGCCAGAAGTTCCGACAGCACGACGGTCAGCACCCCTGTCAATGCCGCACCCAATACCTGTACCGGCCCCGACATATGCCCTGTCAGCAACCAGACCACGATAATGCCGAACACGATCGAATGGCTGATGGCGTCAGTCAGCATCGCATTGCCGCGCAGCACCAGAAACGACCCCAGCAAGGCACCTGACACGCCTACCAGAATGCCAGTCAGCAGGATCATCGCGGGAATCGATCCGAAAAACGATGCGATCATGTCTGGCCCCCGCCTTTCGGATCGTCAGGCTTTCCCGACAGGGCGGCCGCCTCGGCATGGCCCGCAGTGGTCAGTTCCCAATGCGGTGTCGTTTCGGGCGGATGGGTTACAGGGTGGATCAGCCCGCGCCGTTCCAGCGCCGCAAAGCGGGCAGAGGGGGCGCGGGTGCCAAGTGCCGCTTCCAGCATCCCTTGCTCTGCCGGGTAGTTTGCGTCGTGATGGGCAGCGGCGAGCCCCTGCAAGGTTTTGAGCAAACGCCCGTCGCTGATGCGTGCGCGGGCGCGCCGTGCGGCCAGCGCTTGCCAGATCAGGCCGCGTTCAGGTGCCACAAGGAGCGAGATCACCACGATTGCCGTTGCAACCAGCACCACCACCGGCCCTGTCGCAAGCCCGCGCGTTGTGGCGCTGACCAACGCGCCAGCCGCGCCAGAGGCCGCGCCGAGTGCCGCCGACAGCGCGACCATCGGTCCCAATGTCCGCGTCCATTGCCGCGCTGCTGCCGCTGGCGCGATCAGCAATGCGACCATCAGCACCACCCCCACCAGTTGCAGCCCGACCACGATGGCCAGCGCGACCATCACTGTCAGCGCCGCTTCCAGTACAGTTACGGGAAACCCCTGTGCGCGGGCGAAATCGGCATCGAAACTGACCAGCTTGAATTCCTTCCACAGCGCCAGAACCAGTGCCAGCGCAGCCAGCCCGACCCCGCCCATGATCCAAAGGTCGCTGCGCAGGATCGCGGCGGCCTGACCGAAGAGGAAGCTGGCAAGCCCCGCGCTTGCAGCACCGCCCTGACCCTGCACCCAGCTGAGCAGCACCACACCCACTGCGAAGAAGACACTCAGGACGATTCCCAGTGCGGCATCGGTTTTCAATGTTGTGCGCCGTACGATCAGCATCATGGCCAATGCCGCCAGAGCGCCTGTGACAAAGGCCCCCAGCAAGATGCTGCCCAGATCGCGCGTGCCTGCAATGATGAAGCCAAGGCAAACACCCGGCAGGGCGGCATGGGACAGCGCATCGCCCAGCAGGCTTTGGCGGCGCAACACGGCGAATGCGCCCAGCATCCCGCTGATGGCCCCCAGCATCGCTGCGCCCATCAGCACCGTGCGGACAATTCCGCTGGCGAGAAGATCGGCCAGCGCGCTCACATGTCGCGCCCTTCGGCAGGTGTGGCAATCATGGCCAGTTGGCGGCCATAAGCGGCGCGCAGGTTTTCGGGTGTGTAGACTTCTGTCATAGGCCCTTGCGCGATGATGCGCACATTCATCATCACCAGCCAGTCAAAATAGCTTTGCACGGTTGTCAGGTCGTGATGAACCACGATGATGGTGCGCCCTTCATCGCGCAGGCGTTGCAGCAGCGCGATGATCACCGCCTCGGTCGCGGCATCGACGCCGGCCAAAGGTTCGTCAAGGATCAGGATCGGCGCATCCTGCACCAGCGCGCGCGCAATAAAGACGCGCTGCTGCTGGCCGCCGGAAAGCTGGCTGATCTGGCGGTCCGCGTAATCCTGCATCCCCAGTTCGGCCAATGCGGCCAGTGCCTTCGCGCGTGCCTGTGCGCCGGGTCTGCGCACCCATCCGAGCTGGTGATACAACCCCATTTCAACCACATCGCGCACGGTGGTGGGAAAATCCCAATCCACGCTATGACGCTGCGGGACATAGCCGATCTTGCCGCGCATCTGGCCCACGGGGCGGCCCAGAAATCGCACATGCCCCGCCACAGGCCGCACCAGCCCCAATGCGGTCTTGATAAGTGTGGATTTCCCCGCGCCGTTCGGCCCGACAATGGCGCACATCACCCCCGGCGGAATATCAAGGTCAATGTCCCATAGCGCCGGAGTGGCCCCGTAGCTGACGGTGATATCCTCGATATGCAGCGCCTGATCCGGCTCGTGCAGGGTTTCGTCATGCATGGTCATGCCCTTGGCTGCGGCACGCGACGGGCGTGTCGGTGGCGTATGGCCTGTCCTTACAACATTCAGTGCGCAATGTCCCAATCCTGCGCCCAGTCGTGCAACGCTTCCGGCCAGTCGGGCACAGTCCCGCCAAGGGCCTGTGTCACGGTCAGGGTATTGGCGCGGATCATGCCGATATAAGTGCCCTCTGCCGTGCCCTCATCGCCCAACGCGTCCGAGAATAATTCGCCGCCGATTTCTACGTCATGCCCCTGTGCCTGAACCTCGGCAACAAGGGCTTCGATGGTGCGCGGGTTGATCGTGGTTTCCACAAATACGGCCGGAACGGCGCGATCTATCACAAAGGCCGCAACTTCGCGGATATCGCCTATACTGGCCTCGGATGCAGTGGAAATCCCCTCAATCGCCTCAGAGGCCTCAACCCCATAAGCATCGGCGAAATAGTAAAAGGCGTCATGCGCGGTGACCAGCAGGCGCTGGCCTTCGGGGATAGAGGCAATAGCATCGCCGACCCAGCCATGCAGGGCGTCGAGTTGGGCTGAATAGCGCGAGACATTGTCGGCCATGTCTTCGGCGCAGTCGGGGCGCAGTGCAGCGATTTCATTGGCAATGACTGGCGCGATGCGCGCCCAGCGGCTGACATCCATCCATAGATGCGGGTCCAGTGTGCCCGGCTCATCCGGGTCTTCGAGCAGTGTTTCCGTGTCAAATGTGGCACCGGCAAGCCCGAGTGTGGGCGTGCGGTTGCGGAAGTTATCGAGGATATCGGCAAGCCGTTCTTCAAGGGTGCGGTCCACATAGAAAATCAGTTCTGCCTGCGCCAGCGCATCCACATCGCGCGGGGTTGCCGAGAAATAATGCGGGTCCGTGCCGGGGCCGATCAGGGTGGTCACATTGGCGCAGGTGCCCGCGACATTCTGCACGACATCGCCCACCATTCCGACGGTTGCCAGCACATTCAACGGGGTGTCCTGACCATGTGCGGGAATTGCGAGGGCGGTAAAGGTCGCGATCATGGCGGCCTTGGTTCGACGCGGTGACATTATTTCCTCCGGTTAATAGGCGAGATTTCTTGGTCAATTTATATGCTAATGAAAATCGTTTGCAACAAGAGATTGTGAAACGTCAGGATTTTTGTTTCACAGCGTCAACGGCGGTGCT
>SLAT01000045.1 GCA_007126715.1 Roseinatronobacter sp. | reverse complement strand
GGGTGCGTCAGCGACTGATCATGGCGCAAGCCCCTGCAAAGGCGCCGGCATTGAACAAGACCCCGTTGGTCCATTGGTCGCGCAAATACGCATATATCAGTTCAACCCATATGCTTCTGCCACGCGGGCTGAACAAGGTATATGACGATGCAGGTGGCGAGGATGCGTCCGGCGTTCTGTTGCACGCCAAGTTCCTCAATACGATCCTTGAGAAAACACAGGAAGAGTTACAACGCGGCGAGCATTATGCTGGCAGCCGGGAATATCAGGCCTATCAGTCAAGCCTGTCTGCCTCTCAGGACCTATGGTGCGATTGGTCGACAGAATATATCAACTGGCGGCAGTTGGAAATTCTGGGACTTATGTCAAAAGGGGATTGGGCATGAACGCGTCCAGCGCAACTTTGGGGGTTGTGATGCTGTGCCACACAGCATTGGAGCGCGCTGCACAGGTTGCCCGGTTCTGGCTGGATGCAGGCTGTCCTGTGGTGATGCATGTCGACCGTGCGGTTTCAGCGCCCGCTTTGACGAAACTGCAAAATGACATTGGCGCGCATCCCTTGCTGCGCTTTAGCACGCGTCATCGTTGCGACTGGGGGTCATGGCAGATCGTGGCCGCGACACAGGACGCATCTCACCTGCTGCTGAATGAGTTTGTGGATGTGAACCATGTCTTGCTGTCCTCTGGCGCATGTCTGCCTTTGCGCCCCGCCGCCGAGATGGTCGCCACGCTGCAAAAAACCCCCAAGGCTGATTTTATAGAATCCGTCTCGGTCGAACATGCCACCTGGATCATGGGCGGTTTGTCGGAAGAACGGTTCACCTTGTATTACCCGTTTAACTGGCGTCGGCAGCGGGTTTTGTTTGACTGGTTTGTAGAATTCCAGCGCAGATGGAACATTCGCCGCGAAATCCCGCGCCCGCTGCGCCCTCATATGGGTTCGCAATGGTGGTGCCTGAGCCGCGCGACATTGTCGGCGATTTTGAACGACCCAAAACGCCCGCGGTACGAACGGTATTTCCGGCGCAACTGGATCCCTGACGAGTCGTATTTTCAGACTTTGGCCCGTCTACATGCGACACATATCAAGAGCAGATCATTGACGCTTGTCAAATTCGACCGCAATGGCCGCCCCAATCTTTTCTATGATGACCATCTGCAATTACTGCGCCGGTCGGATTGTTTCATGGCGCGCAAGATCTGGCCTGATTCCACGCGTTTGTATGATTTTTTCTTGTCCGACCTGCCGTCTAAAACACCGCCTTTACCGGCTGAACCCGCCAAGATCGACCGTTACTTTGAGCTGGCAGAAAAGCAGCGCCTTGAAGGGCGCGCGGGCTTGTATATGCAAAGCCGTATGCCGAAAGAGGACAGCTCTGGTGCCAAGACCGCTGGCCCTTATGCCATGTTCTCTGGTTTTGACCATATGTTTGAAAATTTCGATCACTGGCTGGGGCAGGTGCTTGGAACACGCGTGCATGGTCATCTTTTTGCGCCCGAGGTCGTGCAATTTCATGGCGGGGCCAAGGTCTGGCATGGTGCGATCAGCAATTCTGCCGCGATCCGAGATTACAACCCGCGCATGTTCCTTACCAATTTGCTTTGGGCAACGCGCGGCGAACGCCAGTGTTTTGCCTATGGGCCCGAAGACAACATGGATCATGAGGTAAACTGGTTCACGGCTACCGACCTTAACGCGGAAATAAATGTTATCCGTGGTGCCTGGATACTTCCGCTCTGGCGGCGGGGTATTGTGGATGAGGCGGTAATTGCACGCATCGGAGAGTTGCAGAAGCGTGAGCAGGAATGGGTTACGATCCTGCAATCCCGCTGGGCCTTGGCGAATGTACGGATCTGGTCTTTGGCCGCAATTCTTGAAGATCCGCAAACCAAACTTGCCTTGACCGTTAACGATTTTGCCAGCGCACCGGCGCTACATGCCCACGGTATGCCGCGCCTGATAGATATGAACGGCTTTGACCTTTTCCTTGCGCGATTGCGTGATAATGGGCTGCCGACGCCATTCCTAAAAGATTTTCAACTGTGATACCTGAGCAGAACAGAGAGTATGTGATGTCGCGAGGAACCCGTTTTCGATATTTTGTTATCCTGGCAGAGATGCGAACAGGGTCGAACCTGCTGGAATCCTGTCTGAATCAGTTTGAAGGGCTGGCCTGTCACGGCGAGGCATTCAATCCGCATTTCGTTGGCTACCCGAAAACCGAAACTTTGTTTGGTTTCGACAAGACTGCGCGGGATGACAATCCTCAGGGTTTTTTATCGTGTTTTGCGCAGCAGCCCGGACTGATGGGCTTTCGATACTTTCACGATCACGAACCGCGGGTGCTGGACCGTTTCATGCGCGAAAGAAGCTGCGCAAAGATCATCCTGACCCGAAATCCGCTGGACTCCTACGTCTCGTTGAAAATCGCGCAATCGACCCAGCAATGGCGGTTGGGCGATGTCAGCCAGCGCAAGGCGGCGAAGGTCGTGTTTGATCCATCGGAATTCGAGGCGCATGTCAGGAGACTACAGGATTTCCAGTGTCGAATTCAAAGAATGTTGCAGATCAATGGGCAGACCGCGTTCTTCATCGCATATGAAGATATCAAGTCGCTTGATGTGCTGAATGGTTTGGCGCACTGGCTGGGGCTGGACGAAACCATTGACGAGTTTCCGCGCAAGCTGAAACGACAAAACCCGGAAACACTGGATGAGAAACTGGTCAATCCAGAAGCTGTTGGTGACGGGATCGCTCGTCTGGATCGGTTCAACCTTGCACGAAGCCCGAATTTCGAGCCGCCGCATCCACCGATCTTGTGGGCATATCGTGCATGCAGCAGTCAGCCTTTGGTCTATGCACCCATTCCCGGATGTTCAGAGCGCCGGATCTTGCAATGGATGGGCAGCATAGATGGAGAGGGGCCAGAGGCCCTTTTGTCAAACTTTACACGCGAAACGTGGCGCGACTGGCAACGCGCAAACCCGCGTCGTCTGGCGTTTACAGTGTTGCGCCATCCGTTGCAGCGCGCACATGAAGTATTTGTGGATCAGGTCTTGTTGGGGAAACGGGTTAATGTACGTGCGTTTATCGAACGCTTGCACGGGTTGGAATTGCCGCAAGACAAGTCTGATCTGGCGCTGTTTGACACTGATAAGCACCGAACTGCATTTCTGGGCTTTCTACAATTCGTGCAGGCCAATCTTAACGGGCAGACGGCTGTCCAGACCCGACCGATCTGGGCAAGCCAGTCGCGAATTATCGAAGGTATTTCTGCGCAATGCCCCTTGCATCGACTGGTGCGTGAGGAAAATCTGAGTGATGAACTGTCCGAGATCTGCGACAGGCTGGGCTGCAAGTCTCCGGGATTTGAGCCAAAGCCACAGCGCGGGCCACTGCATCTAGAAGCGATCTATGACCAAACGGTAGAACAGGCGGGTCGATCGGCTTATGGGCTGGACTACGAATTGCTGGGGTTTCAGGACTATGGCGCACGATAATCCGCGCAGGCGCGTGAGTGTCATTCCAGACAGCGAGCACATTCGTGCAACGATGGCGCGGGTTAGGCTGCCTTGCTTGATTCGGTGCTGCTTAGAATAGCGTGAATCTTGGCCGGATCTTCATTCGCGCGCAATTTCTCGCATGTCTGCGGGTTTCGCAATGTGCGCGAGATGAAAGCCAGCGCTTTCAAATGCTCTACCCCTGCTTCGCGCGGGGCAAACAGCGCAAAGACCAGATCAACCGGGGCCTTGTCCACTGAACCGTAATCCAATGGTTTTTCCAGACGAAAGAACACGCCCAAAACCTGATCGATTCCGTCCATCCGCGCATGCGGCACAGCGACACCATGTCCCACACCTGTCGGACCAAGGCTTTCGCGTTCCTGTAGCGCACTTATCACGCTTTCATTGTCCAGAGCATAGACTGATTGCGCGACTTCCGCGATGCTTTGAAACAGGCGTTTCTTGCTGGTTGCAGATGCGACGAAGCGCACCGCTTTTGGATTGAGAAGCGTCGACATAGCCATTGCAGGACGTCTCCCGTGGGAATGAAAAAAAGCAAAACCACCCCCGCATTCATCCCGCGAGGGTGGTCCCGATGGGTACGAGGTTATTGTGGGTCGACCCAGCCGATATTGCCATCTTCACGCCGGTAAACAACGTTCAGCCCACCATGGCGTTCGTTTCTGAACACCAGAACCGGGGCATGCGCTAGCTCCATCTGCATCACGGCTTCTCCTGCGGAGAGAGAGGGAATACGTGTTTCCATCTCTGCAATTATGATCGGCTGTAACGAGTCGGGCTCGTCTACTGGCTCGGTCTTGTCTGATGCGAGGATATAGGACGAAGCGCCAGCAAACTCAACCGGGGTTACGCGGTCGCGATGATGATCTTTCAGGCGACGCTTGTAGCGGCGCAACTGCTTGTCCAGTTTCTCGCGGCAGGATTCGAACGCGGCGTAAATTTCGGTTGCATGGGCCTTTGCTGCTGCGGTCAGACCTGTGGACATATGCAGAGTTGCTTCGCAGACATGGTTATGTGCATCACGCGAGAATACGACCACAGCTTCAGTCGGCCGTTGCTGGTATTTCTCTACCAATTCGCCAAATTCGGCTTTCACATGGGTTTGTAATGCCTCTCCAATATCAATTTGTCTGCCGCTAATCTGATAACGCATGCGCTTCTCCTCGCTGTTTTGACAGGGCAATTCGCGCCCTGCCATGAAATTTTGCGCCGCTTGCCCTGTCGATAGCCACCCTCGCGGTGTTTGTCCGCGCTGTGACAAGGCGTGCCTCATGATTGTATTTGGCAACGGATAGCAGTGAGTTGTCAATGCTTTCTCGTGCAGGGTTTTCCAGGCAGGACAGCCTTAATCCAATCTGAAATCTGCGCCCAGATAAACCCTGCGCACATCACTATCGGCCACAACCTCTGCGGGTGTGCCTGTTTTCAGGACTTTGCCATCATCCAGAATATAGGCGCGATCAACGATAGCCAGCGTTTCGCGAACATTGTGGTCGGTGATCAACACTCCAAGGCCACGTGTTTTAAGATCAGCGACCAGAGCGCGAATCTCTCCTACCGCGATGGGGTCGACGCCAGCAAATGGTTCGTCCAGCAAGACATAGCGGGGATTGGCTGCAAGCGCGCGTGCAATCTCGACCCGGCGACGCTCGCCCCCCGAAAGGGCCATTGCCGGTGAGTCGCGCAGATGCTCGATTGAAAACTCCTGCAACAGTTGCAACAACCTGTTCTTGCGCTGTGCCCGATCAGGTTCGGACACTTCCAGCACCGCCATGATGTTCTGCGCGACGCTCAGCCCGCGAAAGATGGACATTTCCTGTGGAAGATACCCCAACCCCTGACGCGCGCGTTGATATAATGGCAATCCGGTTGCCTCTGCGCCGTCAATAAAGACCGCGCCACCTTCGTGGCGAACAATCCCGGCGATGCAGTAAAAACAGGTGGTTTTGCCGCAACCATTCGGACCAAGCAGGGCGACCACCTCGCCGGGGTGCAAATGCAAGGATACATCGCGGATGATAACCCGCTTGCCGTAACTTTTCTGAAGTTTCGTGACTTCGAGCGCCGCGGAGAGGCTGGAGGTGTCAAGGGGGGACATCAGGTCAGGGGTTGGTTTGGATGATCGTGCGAACATTGCCGTCCATGCGTCCTTGCCCGCTGCGCAGGTCGACGTTGAGTGTGTCGCCGGACAACACGTTTTGCCCCTGCGTCAAAATCACATCACCCCGCATTATAACTGTTCCCGCCGCCACTTCATACACAGCACTTTGGGCTTCGGCGGCTTCCTCGGCTGTGACAAGCGTTACACCACCCGAGGCTTCCAGTCGTTCAATGCGCCCGCCATTCTCTGTGGCATAGATGATGCGGATCTGCGGCGCCGCGATCCGCATGTCACCTTGTCCCAGCACAGCATTGCCCGAAAACAGTGTCTCGCCCGTGTTGTTATCGACGCGCAATTCATCTGAGCGGACTTCTACAGGCAAGCCGCGCACGGCATCCAGCCCTGAAAAACTAAGTCCGGTTCCCTGCGCCGAAACTGAATGTGCGCTGAACAAGATCAGCGCCAGTGCACACCGGAACGTTGCTGATGCTCGCACACCACGGCCTCCTCTAATCATCTGGGAAGTATATCAGCCTGACATTGCCCTTGAACGCAAGCAGATATCCTTCTGTCTCTTCGTCCGACAGTGTCAGTTCGACGGTATCGGCAGAAATATCACCTGCGGGTGCTTGCCCGGTTATCCCGCCCATACCTTGAACATGGGTTGTCTGAATTGCCGAAATCAGTGTGGGCATTGTCATGATGTAACCATCAGAGGTTTCCAGAACGACCGCGCCTTGCAGCATTATCTCGTCTTGGGACTGGTCTATGCGTCCCTCGGCTCCGCGAAATGTAGCGATGCGTCCAGTGGGGAATTCCAGTTCTCCGCGTGGTGTGTCCAGATACAGCAGCACCGGGCCATCTTCGCGCAAATCCCCGGCAGAGCGCACAGAATGTGCCACGATCGTTATGGCTGTTGCGTCAATGGTAACACCTGCGAACCTTGCTTCTCCGATGCGGGGTTCACGGGTCAGTTCTTCGACATTTATATCCGACATTTCTACAGCGCGCTGGGGATCGACCCCTGTGGAGAGCAGAAAGACTGTCGAGAGCAGGGCCAGCGCACTGAGAGGCAGCACCAGACGCAGGATCTGGTTGACAGACACGCCTAGCGGGGGGGATCGACTATACCCAACCAATTGCATTGCCCTAATGAGAAAAGATGTCAGTTTCGGGCCAGCCCAGAAGGTCCAGTTCGGCGCGGGTGGGCAGAAAGTCGAAACATCTTTGCGCCAGTTCCGTCCGTCCTTCACGTGCGAGCATGGTTTCGAGCACATCGCGCAAGCGGTGCAGATAAAGAACATCAGAGGCGGCATAGGTTTGCTGTGCCTCGGTCAGGACTGGCGCGCCCCAATCAGAGCTTTGTTGCTGTTTTGAGATATCCACGCCGATCAGTTCTGACAGCAGATATTTCAGACCATGTCGGTCGGTATAGGTGCGAATAAGGCGCGATGCGATCTTGGTGCAATAGACCGGCGTGGTCGTGACGCCATAGCTTTGCAACAACAACGCGATGTCAAAACGGCCAAAATGAAACAGCTTCAAAACATTCGGGTCTGTCAACAGCCGGGTCAGGTTCGGGGCGGGTGCGATATCTCGCGCGACTTGCACCAGATGCGCCGTGCCATCCCCGGAAGAGAGTTGCACCACGCAAAGTCTGTCTCGATGTGGGTTCAGCCCCATGGATTCACAATCAATCGCGACCACTGGCCCCAGATCCAGCCCATCGGGCAAATCATCCTTATGTAGCTGAAGGGTCATCATGGCCTCTTTATATCTGCGTCACTGGACAGGGGGCTAGGCGGGTTGAAGCCGAAAATCAAGCGATTTGCGTTTCGACCTGTTGACGTATGGTCATGCAGGCCCGGGCTGACATTGATCTTCGCAATCCATGCGCGGTGGGTTACCTTTATGTCAGGAGTTTTTCACATGCCGAGTTTTTTCGCACCCAGAGAGGGTTACACCCGCGCAGAGCGGCGTCTTGATTCCGTGATCCATGTCTCGGGTGTGGGTGCGGCGCTTTTGGCCGTTCCGGTGCTGATCGGGGTTGCCCTGATGCGCAGCATCGAAACCGGCTCTGCCAGTTTCATTGTCGCAATCAGTATTTACGGTGCCTGTCTGATCGCGATGCTCAGCGCATCGGCCCTGTATAACATTGGCATCAAGCCGGGGCTTGACTGGCTACTTCAACGCGTCGATCACGCCGCGATTTACCTCAAGATAGCCGGGACATATACGCCTTTCACCCTGATTAGCGGACAAGGGCTTGGCTTGCTTGCGGGGCTATGGGTGGCCGCAGCGCTTGGCACGGCATTGAAACTTTTCTCGCCGGTTCGGTTTCGGGTTGCCGCGCTGGCGCTCTATCTGGGGATGGGCTGGGTAGGTGTGCTGATCCTGCCTTCGCTGGCGCCGCTGCTGCCATCAGCAACACTGGTCCTGATGATCCTTGGCGGAGTGGTCTATACCACGGGTGTTTTGTTCTACCTGTGGGAGCGATTGCCCTATCACTTCGCAATCTGGCATATTTTTGTTCTGGTCGCGAGTGTCCTGTTTTATGCGGCCGTGATGGTTCTTGTCCTAAGCGGTTAAGGGCCAGTTGCCACGCTCTATCAGGACATCACGCAAAAGCGTCGGATTGTCTGTTATGATTCCGTCCGCGCCCATATCCAGAAGTTCCAGCATCTGCGCGCGCTCATTCACAGTCCAGACTTGTACCGCGATGCCTGCTGCATGTGCCGCCCGGATGAAGCGCGGTGTCACCACGGGCACACCTTTCCAGCGAGCGGGCACTTGCACCACATGGAAATCATCCAGACCCAGAGGCAGCCCCCACCCACGTGCCCAAAGCCGTGCCACCTGAGCATGTGCCGGCGACCACAAAAGATCCGGGCCAAGTAATGCGCGTGCCTGGGCCGTGCAGGCCGGATCGAAAGCGCCGATGCACACCCGCTTGATCGCATCAAGGCGCTGGATCAAAGCGCAAAGGGGTTCGATCACTTCTCGCGATTTCGTTTCTATGATCAGGCAGATGTCGGGGTGTTCAGAAAGCAGGTCTTCGAGTTTGGGGATCTGGGCGCCACCGGGGCTGCGCAGTCTGGACAGGTCTTCAAAATCCGTTTGGGCGATAAGTCGTGGATCCTTGAACACACGGCGCAGATCAGAATCATGATGTATCACCACCACGCCGTCGCGAGTCGCATGAACATCCAATTCCATATGGGTGTATCCAAGGGATATCGCATGAGAGAATGCCGCCCAGGTGTTTTCTTCGTTCTCCAAAGCGCCCCCGCGATGGGCAATCGCCAAAGACCCCGGATTGCGGAGAAACGGACATGTGTCTGCATAATTCATGCGCCTATCTTCACCGGATCGCAGCTAATGTCGAGGGGAGTGATGCAAGAGAAAAGCATATACAAACGACATGTTTTCTGTGCCTATTAGTGTTGATCTATGTCATTTAGGGAAAAGAGAACCTGAGCTAGCGTTTGGTATCTTCATGGGAAGGACGGACATGCCCGATACGTTCCAATCATATACAGATGCAAAAACTCGCCGGGTATGCAGGTCTTCGGAGCTGCGCGATAACGCGATTCTGAAGCTGGCATTAGAGTCGCTCGGCGCCGTCAAGGCGGCACAAGACGCGCGCTGGCCCTGCCGGGTTTGCCCCACTCAAAAGATCTCTTCGCAAAGCGAATTGTCGCTGCGGCGCGATTTTTCTACCTGACCAAGCCTGCAATTTGCATTTAAACAATGTCTGATTTTTACGGACTCATGCGCCCAAGGTCGTATTTGCCTTGCCTGCTATTACCTGCCATCCTCAGGCAGGGAATGGGCCGCTGAAGGGGGGCGCGATGGATGCGCGCTATGATCAGATACCAGAAGTTGCGCTGGAGTGGCATGATGCCGGTCGCGGTGCAGTTCTGGCGACAGTCGTGCAGACATGGGGGTCCGCCCCGCGACAGGCAGGCAGTCAGCTGGCAATCTCTGGCGCGGGCGAGATCATGGGCTCGGTATCGGGGGGGTGCGTAGAAGCGGCCGTCATTGTCGAGGCGCTTGATGCACTGGCCGATGGTCAACCGCGTCTGCTTAGCTTTGGGGTCGCCGATGAGACGGCGTTCGAAGTTGGGCTTGCTTGTGGTGGAACGATCGAAGTTCTGGTCGAACCGGTTGGCGATGAGCTTCCCTGCCTGCCAATCGAGGTGTTGCGCAAGATCGTGGTCGCGCGCAGCGCGCGAAATCCTGTCGGCTGTGTTACTGATCTGACCACATGGACACGCCATATCGCCACGCCCGAGGAGCCGGACCTTGCGGATCGTTTCCGTCGTGACCAGTCGGGTCGCGACGATGCAGGGCGCTTGGTGACGCTGCACAACCCACCCTTGCAGTTGGTCGTTGTGGGCGGGGTCCATATTGCTCAGGCGTTATTGCCGATGGCGCGGCTTGCAGGCTACGCGCCTGTTCTGGTCGATCCGCGCGACGCCTTTGCCTCTGATCTGCGGTTTCCGGGAGAGACATTGATCCATGAATGGCCCGATGAGGCATTGGGTGCAATCGGGCTTGATGCGCGCACCGCGGTCGTGACCCTGACGCATGATGCAAAGCTTGACGATCCCGCCATCATCGCGGCGCTGCATTCGGATGTATTCTATCTTGGCTGCCTTGGCTCGACCCGGACACATGCCAAACGTCTGGAGCGGCTGCGCGCTGCGGGTCTTTCAGAGGCACAGCTCGCGCGTATTCATGCGCCCGTCGGGTTGAATATAGGCGCGCGCAATCCCGCTGAAATTGCGCTTGCGACACTTGCCCAGATCACCGGCGCATTGCGAGGGGCGAAATGAAATTCGGACCTGTCCCTGTGTCCCAGGCAGAGGGCGCAGTTCTGGCGCATTCGGTCGGGCTTGGGACACGGCGCTTGCGCAAGGGTAGGGTGCTGGAGGGCGCGGACCTGACCGCGCTCCAAGAGGCTGGCTATAGCGAGGTTACAGTCGCGCGGTTGGAGGCGCTGGACCTTGACGAGGATGCCGCAGCTATTGCGCTTGCGCATGCGCTGGTACCGGACCCGAATGCGGCGGGGCTGACACTGGCACCTGTGGGAACGGGGCGAGTGAACATCGTGGCGCAAGGGCCTGGGCTGGTGCTGCTGAATGCTGAACATGTGCATGCCGTGAATGCCGTAGACCCTGCCATAACATTGGCGACCCTGCCGGGGCTGATGCGTGTTGAGGCGGGCGCGATGGTCGCAACTGTAAAGATCATTGCTTATGGCGTTGCGGCTTCGGCTGTCGAAAACGCCTGTGACCTTGGGCAGGGGGCAATTCGCCTTGCACCCCCTGTGTTGCGCCGCGCCAGCCTGATCCAGACACAAGTACAGCCGCGCGATGACGGCACCAAAGGGCACGCGGTCACCGCTGCAAGGCTGGGCCGGTTGGGCGTGGAACTGGACCCGATCTGTCTTGTGCCGCATCAGATAGACCCGCTGGCCGATGCATTGCGCAAGGCTCAGGGCGATGTGCTGCTGATCCTCACGGGCTCTGCTACCTCTGATTTGTATGACACAGCACCCGAAGCCCTGCGCCATGCGGGCGGCGAGGTGGTGCATTTCGGAATGCCGGTAGACCCTGGCAACTTGCTGTTTCTGGGCCATCTTGGGGCGCGGCCTGTCATCGGGCTGCCGGGTTGCGCCAAAAGCCCAGCGCTTAATGGTGCCGATTGGGTGATGGAGCGTATCATTTGCGGTCAGTCAGTCACGGCGGCGGATATCATGGCAATGGGCGTTGGGGGGCTGTTGAAAGAAATTCCAACCCGCCCGCGCCCGCGCAGAGACGGAGAGATAATGCCAAACCGACTGCAAAAGGACTAAGCCCAAGGTCGCATAGGCGGGGGCAAAAAACCGTGTTTAACTGCACTCATAAAATTCTACGGGAGGAATTGATGTCTCAGATAAAAATGAAGGTAAATGGCCGCGAGGTCAGCGCTGAAACAGAGGGGCGCACGCTGCTATCCAGCTATCTGCGTGATCTGCTGGGGCTGACGGGAACGCATGTCGGATGCGATACCAGCCAGTGTGGGGCCTGTGTGGTTTTGGTCGATGGTCAGGCAATCAAATCCTGCACCGCCTTTGCCGCCGATCTGGATGGGGCGGAGGTAACGACCATCGAAGGCATGGCCAATACTGATGGCAGTCTGGGCAAGATTCAGCAGGCGTTTCAGGACTATCATGGGCTGCAATGCGGTTTCTGCACCCCCGGGATGGTCATGTCTACTGCGGCGTTGCTGGCCGAGAACCCCCAGCCCTCTGAGGAAGAGGTGCGCCACTATCTTGAAGGCAATATCTGCCGTTGCACAGGCTATCAGAACATCGTGCGCGCTGTGATGGCTGCCTCTGGGCAGGATGTGGGCGCGCTTGCGGCAGAGTGATTTGCCAACGCCAGTAATTCCATGTGCAACGGGGCCGCTATGGTGCAGCCCGGCACATTTTAAGATAATGGGAGGAATTCATGCCTAAAGATGATGGCATTGGCGCCAGCACCAAGCGGCGCGAGGATGTGCGGTTTCTGACAGGGAACGGCAAATATACCGATGATATCAACCTGCGCGGCCAGTGCTTTGTGCATTTCCTGCGCTCTGACGTTGCACATGGGCGCATCAAGGGGATTGATGCCGCTGCCGCCGAGGGCATGCCGGGCGTGCTGAAGGTCTTTACATCGGCTGATTTTGAAACTGCGGGTGGCATTCCCTGCGGCTGGCAGGTGACCGACCGTTTCGGCGAAGTGATGCAGGAACCCAAGCACCCGATTCTGGCCGAAGGCAAGGTGCGCCATGTGGGTGACCCCATTGCCGCCGTGGTGGCCGAAACCTATGAGCAGGCGCGCGACGCAGCCGAGGCGATCGAGGTTGATATCGAGCAGTTGGAAGCGGTTGTCGACATGAAAGCCGCGCTGGCCGAAGGCGCGCCAAAGGTGCATGACGATCTTACCAGCAACCTGTGCTACGACTGGGGCTTTGTCGAGGACAACAAGGATGCAGTGAATGCGGCGTTTGAAAGCGCCGCCCATGTGGTCAGCCTTGAATTGACGAACAACCGGCTTGTCGCCAACCCGATGGAGCCGCGCGTGGCGGTGGGCGATTATGACCCTTGGGGCGACAATCATACGCTCTACACCACCAGCCAGAACCCGCATGTCATCCGCCTGCTGATGGGTGCATTCGTGCTGAATATCCCCGAACACAAACTGCGTGTGGTGGCCCCTGATGTGGGCGGTGGTTTCGGGTCGAAAATCTATCACTATGCGGAAGAAGCCTTTTGCACCTATGCGGCAAAGGTGCTGAAGCGGCCTGTCAAATGGACATCTTCGCGCTCTGAGGCATTCATTTCGGATGCGCATGGTCGTGACCACAAGACCAAGATCGAATTGGCGCTGGATGCAGACCATAATTTCACTGCGCTGTGCACCGAAACCTATGCGAATATGGGGGCGTATCTGTCCACCTTCGCGCCGTCCATCCCTACATGGCTGCACGGCACCTTGATGGCCGGTAATTACCGCACGCCGCTGATTTACGTCAACGTTAAGGCCGTGTTCACCAATACAGTGCCGGTTGATGCCTATCGCGGGGCAGGGCGGCCGGAAGCCACGTTCCAGATTGAACGGCTGGTGGACAAGGCTGCGCGCGAATTGGGCGTGGACCCGATTGAATTGCGCCGCAAGAACTTCATCAAGGCCGACCAGTTCCCGTATCAGACACCGGTTGCGGTGGTCTATGACACGGGCAATTACGACGCCACGATGGACAAGATGCTGGAATTGGCCGACTACGCCAATTTCGAAAAGCGCATGGAAGAAAGCAAAGCGCGCGGCAAGTTGCGTGGCTTTGGCATTGCCCATTATATCGAAGCCTGCGGGATTGCGCCGTCAAACCTTGTGGGCCAGTTGGGCGCGCGGGCGGGCCTTTATGAATCCGCCTCTGTTCGGGTGAATGCAACAGGGTCGATCAGCGTCTATACCGGCAGCCACAGCCACGGGCAGGGGCATGAAACCAGTTTTGCCCAAGTGGTCGCTGAAATGATCGGGGTGGATGCCAACAGCATTGAAATCCACCACGGCGATACATCCAACACACCGATGGGCATGGGCACCTACGGGTCGCGGTCCCTGGCCGTAGGCGGGTCCGCCATTGTGAAGGCCACAAACAAGATCATCGACAAGGCCAAGAAGATCGCCGCCCACCTGCTGGAAGCGGCCCCCGAAGATATCGAGTTGAAGGACGGCAAATTCAGCGTGGCGGGCACGGACAAATCGGTGGACTGGTCGGGTGTGACACTGGCAGCCTATGTGCCCCATAACTACCCGCTGGAAGATCTGGAACCGGGGCTGGAGGAGACGGCGTTTTACGACCCGTCAAACTTTACCTACCCGTCGGGCGCTTACGGGTGCGAGATCGAGCTGGACCCCGAGACTGGCAAGATCGACATTCTGCGCTTCATCGCGGCGGATGATTTCGGCAATATCGTCAACCCGATGATTGTTGAAGGGCAGGTTCATGGTGGACTTGCGCAAGGGATCGGGCAAGCGCTGCTGGAGAATTGCGCCTATGATGCCGAAGGGCAACTTCTATCCGGCAGCTTCATGGATTACGCCATGCCGCGCGCGGATGATGTGCGCGGCTTCACGGTGGACCATAGCTGCATTACACCCTGCACGCATAACCCGCTGGGGGTAAAAGGCTGCGGCGAGGCCGGAGCGATCGGCTCACCGCCTGCGGTGGTCAATGCGGCGATTGATGCGTTGCACCGCGCGGGCCACACCCAAGTCACCCATATCGACATGCCCCTAACGCCTGCGCGCGTCTGGGCGGCAATGAAAGCCTGAGGGAGCAAGACCAATGCATAACTTTGACTTCGTAAAACCCTCGAGCGTGGAAGAGGCCATTGCCGCACTTGCCAGCGAGGAGGCACAGCCGATATCGGGCGGGCAGACACTGATCCCTTCAATGAAGGCACGACTCAATGCGCCTGAAACACTGGTTAGCCTGACGGGCATTGCCGAGTTGAAAGGGGTCTGCCCGGATGGCGACAGCCTTGTTATCGGGGCCGCCACAACCCATGCAACCGTTGCGGCAGACGCAGCCAGCCATTTCCCCGGACTTGCAGCCCTTGCGGGCCAGATCGGGGATCCGGCAGTGCGCAACCGCGGCACTCTGGGGGGCAGCCTAGCAAATAACGACCCCTCTGCCTGCTATCCGGCGGCGGTGCTTGGCACGGGTGCGGCAATCGTCACCAACGCACGCGAGATTGCGGCGGATGACTATTTTCAGGGCATGTTCACCACAGCACTGGAAGACGGCGAGATCATAACCTCGGTGCGCTTTCCGATTGCCGAGAAATCCGCCTATGCGAAATTCCTGCAACCCGCATCGCGCTTTGCGCTGACCGGGGTATTCGTTGCAAAATACGCATCGGGCGTTCGGGTTGCTGTGACTGGCGCTTCTGAAAACGGTGTGTTTCGCTTGGCAGAAGCGGAAGCGGCCCTGTCGCAGAACTTCTCTGCCGAGGCCATCTCGGGGTTGCAATGTTCCGCGCATGAAATGATTGCGGACTTGCATGGGACGCCGGAATATCGCGCGCATCTGGTGGGGGTCATGACCCGCCGCGCGGTTGCCGCTGCGCGCTGATCGCAGCATTCACAAGACCGATCAGAGGGCCTTCGTGGCCCTCTTTTCAATTCATGCCTTGGATTCCTTTGTCAGATGCTTAGCTTGTGCAGCAATCAACGCTGACAGGAGAACGCATGACTATTGATCTGCATTACTGGCCGACGCCGAATGGCTGGAAAATATCCATAGCACTGGAAGAGATGGGGCTGCCCTATGATGTTCACTATGTCAACATTGGCGCAGGCGATCAGTTCAAGCCCGAGTTCCTAAAGATTGCGCCGAATAACCGGATGCCAGCAATCACCGACCCGGACGGGCCGGACGGTGCGCCAATCTCGATTTTCGAGTCTGGCGCGATCTTGCAATATCTGGCGCGCAAGACCGGCAAGTTCGGTGGCAAGACCGAGCGCGACCGCGTTGCTGTCGATCAATGGCTGATGTGGCAGATGGGCGGGCTTGGTCCTATGGCAGGGCAGGCGCATCACTTTTTGAAATATGCCCCCTCAATGGAGCCACCGCATGATCTGCCCTATGCTAAGGAGCGCTACCGCAATGAGGTGGCGCGGCTGCTTGGTGTGTTGAACAAGCAGCTATCTGCGAACGAGTATGTTGCCGGTGCCGAATACACGATTGCGGATATGGCGATCTGGCCTTGGGCCATTCTTTGGGAAGGCCAGCAGCAGACACTGGACGACAAGCCACATCTGGCACGCTGGCTGGATCTGGTCGGGGCGCGACCCGCTGTTCAGGCAGGCAAAGCCTTGGGCGAAGAAAAACGTTCGAATGTCCAAACCGACCGAGAGGCGCAAAAGGTTCTTTTCGGAAAGCGTGACTGACACCGCATAATCCGCGAGGTGCCGGATTTTATCCGGCACCTTCTTGGGTCAGTCGCTGAAATCGCGCTTGTAGCGTTCAAACAGTTTCGCTTGTGCCATGAAGAACGCAAATAATGCGAATGGCAGGACAAATGTACGGAAATTGACCCAGGCATCGGTCGACATGGTGCGCCAGACGAGTTCGTTCGCGCAGGCCATCGCCGCGAACATCAGCGCCAGACGCTTTGTCAGCAATATCCAGCCTTCATGCGTCAGCGGCAATGCGCCTTCCATCACCAGTTCCAGCCAGCTTTGCCCGCGCGCAAGCCCAAGCCCCAGCAAAAGCGCAAAGATCATGTAGACGGCGGTGGGCTTCATCTTGAAGAACCGCTCGTCATTCAGCCAGACGGTCAAGCCCCCGAAAACCACCACCATGATCAATGTCACCAGCTGCAACCTGCTAAGGCGACCGGACAATTTCCACAGGAGCAAAGTCGCCAGCCCCATCAGGGGGATGAAGGCGGCGGTCAGCAGGATAAAGGCATCATACTCGGTGCCTGCGACTACGTAGCTTTGACCACGCGTGCTGATATAGCCCATAAAAAACAGAAATACTGGCCCAAGTTCCAGCCCGATCTTTACAGCGGGGGATACCTGCTTATCCGACATGATGTTTTCCTGCTTGTGTCTCGCGTTGCCGCCTTATCGCGGCTGAAGGCTTAGGATGCAATGCGCAACACGACATTGCGCCCGCGCCGTGTGTAGCGCAACTCGTCATCGCCTATGGCCGTGACCTGCCCACCGTCCAGTGCTTCACCTACGCGCACAGTCACCACACGCCCGTTCGAAAGGCGCACAAGAGCGCGCCGACTGGAGGATGTGCCCATTACGCCAAGCAGATTGATCTGACGCAGGTTGATTGCGCGTGCTTGTGTCGCCTCGCGCGCGACTGATGCAGATGTTGGAATTGCTGGGGCATCGGGCACAGCGGCACGCGCTGTCTGGACCGGCTCGGATTGTTGGGGCTGTGTCGGTGTTGGCTCTGGCTGGGCACTGCGCAAGGTCCGCTGCACGATTGCCGAGAACTGGCTTGGCCGAGATCCGGGTCGCAGCGAAGCCGCAACCGCCAGATCTGTCGCATCTGCAAAGCTGGCTGTCTGTGCCTCTTTCGTTTCGGGCGGGTCAGTCACAAGTGCTTCTGGCCGCGCGGCAGGGCGCAGGGCGGTCAGGGAAATCCCGCCAAGTGCGGGTGCATCCAGCGCGGCCTCTTCGCTGCCGGCGGTAGCTTCTTCATCAGATTGCGTCGCATCCGGTGAAAGCGGCGGTGCGGCGTCCTCCGGGGCGGTTTCCGTGGGAAGGGCTTGTTCAGGGGCAAGCCCTTCTGGCCGGGCTGGTGGAGTTGCCGAAGGTGGGCCAGAGGTGACGGTGATCTCAAGCTGGCTCTCGTCTAGCGGATCAATCGCGGATGGCTCGGGTGCCTGTTCGATGACGGCTTGGGGTGCTGCTGCCGGTGCTTCCTCTGCCGGTGTTTCAAGTTCGGGTGCCAAACCCTCCGGGCGGGCGGGTGGAACGGAAGGGGGGGTGCCCTCTGCGACTGCAATCTCAAGCAGTTCTTCGCCCTCGGGCAGGGCAGGCAGAACATCGGCTGGCGCTTCTGCTATGGGCGCCTCTGATGTCGGTTCGTCTTCTATGATCGGCTCTGCCGCTTGCGGGGCGGCGGCTTGTTCTATTTCTGAGCGCAGTGGCGCCAGCGGTTCAGAACCGAAAGGGGCAGGGGCAGAAGGTGTCGCGGGCAAGGATGTAGCTTCTTGCGGCGCCAACAAGGCGACCGAGCGCAAACCAGCGATACGCCCGGCCTGCATTTCTTCGGTGCCCATTGGTGTTTCGGTGGGCGCTTGTTCCGCAGGGGCTTGTGCGACGTTATCCTCAAGAATGGTCGGTATATCTGCACTGTCCAGCGGGGCTTGCTGCGCTGCGTCCTCGACGCCCAGTGACGCTTCGATATCGTCAAGCCCAAGATCCGGCTCCACGGGCTCGGTGATTTCAGGTTCCACTGCAACAGATTGCGTAGGCTCCTCAGCGACTTGCACATCCGAAGGCTGTGTCGTGAAGAAATAGGCCGCCCATATTGCCGCCGCGACCAGCAAAAGGCCCACGCCCCCAAGAACCAGCATCGCCCTGCTTGTTCCCGAAGGCTGCATGTCCTGATTGCTGCGTGCGCCGAATATGGTCAGGCGCTCTGCCTCGCTGTCTCGATTGCGAGACTGGGCCCCATGCGCTTGCAATGTCTCAATCGGATCCTTGCGCGGGGGCTGCGCTTGTGGCTTGTCCGCTGACTTTGCCTTCGTTTCGGGCTTTGCCGCAGCCGCAGCGGGCACAGGAGCTTTCTTCGCCGGTTTTTCTTCTGGCTTGGCAGTCTTGGCCGCAGGGGGCACTTGGGAAACAGGCTCAACACTTTTTGAAGCTGGCGGTGTTTCAGCCGTGCCGGATTTCGCCGCCGTCGCGGCTTTGATTGCACCAAGCCCGAATGCTGATGACAGCGCAGATTTCGCTCCAAAGGCCTTTTCGCGCAATCGAGAGGTGACGCCGCTTGCCTGTGCCGCTTTCTGGGCCGCAGCAGCGTCAAATTCTGTGTTGCCCCGGCGCGAGCGGAACGAAACGGTATCGGTGGAAGGGCTTGATGCGCTTTGTTCTGGCGCGGTGACCGCTGTCGCCTCGGAGCGTTTGGCAGCCAGTAACTGCGCGAATTTGGATTTGGCGTCGACCGTTCCATCTGTCTGAGCCGCACTGGTCGGCTTTGCAGCGTTCAGCCTTGCAAACAGGGCCTGTTTGCGGTCAGCCGCTGCCTGCGAATCCGCATCTTTCTTGCGGTCGGTCGCTGCTTTCTGTTCCGCTTTCGAAGGCTGTGCCGATGGCTGCGACTTAAGGCCTTCCTCTGGAGGTGCAGATGCCGCTTGCTTGTCGCTGTCAGTTGGCTTCGTGGCGGTTTGTTCGTTGGTCGGTTTGGCCTTGGGCTCCGATTTTGGCGGAGTTTCCTTGGTTTGCGCCGCGTCGGGCGATGCGCTGGCAGGCGCATCTGGCTTGGTGGGTGGCTTCTCTGGCGTTGCCGTTTTTGGGGCGACAGGTTCCGGGTCGGGCAAGGTGACATGGCCCGCTTCAACCAGCGGACTTGCGTCGCGCTCGATGCGGGCGATATCCGGCACGATCTTGCGCGCCCCGCGCGTTGGCCCGAAAAAGGGCTCTGTCGCGCTGCGGCCCTTCTGTGCGGCAGCAACTGCCGCGATGGGGTTCAATCCATGCTGCGCTGCAAAATCTTCTGCTTCGACAATGGTTTCGCGCGCGACAACCACCGCTTTTGCCGTGCTGCCATCAGTGGTCCAGTCAAAGACGAGTTCTTCAACCGGATATGGCGTTCGTCCAGCAAGCTGGCCGCGAATCTCGGTTGCTTGCGCTTCTGCTGTGCGGCCAGAAACAGGCAACTCGCAATACAGAATTTGATCATCGGGGATAACCAGCTTGGTCGTAACGCCCTGAGGGGCGATTGCCGACGCGATGCGCGACATGTCGCGCATCCGGGCATCCATATCCGGTGTATCCAGTGCCACAGCCCCCACGCGCAACCATCCAGTTGCGTCGCGGTGCCAGAGAGTGACCCCGTCTTCAGTCAGGCCAAGTGCGAAATTTGGTTTCATGCAGCGGCTTTAGCACAAGTGTTGAACATAACGGGAGTCACAATACCCTCATCGCCCTACCTATCGCAAAATCTTGCCCATTGCACATTGAAAACGCGCAATGGGCAAGATGGCGATATCGGACTATCCGCAAGCCTTTGACAGCGCCTGATCGAGATCGGCGATCAGATCATCTGCATCTTCCAACCCGATTGACAGACGCACGACATCGGGCGCGGCCCCCGCGGCAATTTGCTGTGCTTCTGTCAACTGGCGATGCGTGGTCGAGGCGGAGTGAATAATCAGTGATCGCGTATCGCCCAGATTTGCCACATGGCTGAACAGATTGACCGAGTCGATCAGCTTCACACAGGCTTCATAACCGTCCTTCAACGAGAAGGTGAACAGCGATGACGCCCCCTTGGGGCAGATGCGGCTGACCCTGTTGTAATAGGGCGAAGACGGC